>JAYVDI010000067.1:0-13954 GCA_043749505.1 Schlesneria sp.
GCACTCCTCGCTCGGGTACGTGAGCCCGATCGAATTCGAACGCCAACAACCCGTCCAAAAATAAGCACTTGGACTGTCCGCGCAAACTGAAGCACCTCAAGCATCGTCAAGTGGCGTTCGGGTTGCTCAAGTACAGTCTTCCACTCGACGAGACCTCATCACGAGCGTGGCATTTCGTGTGGGATGCTCAGTGGTTTCGATTCTGCGAAGCCGTGGCGGGGAGCTTTTCGTTCGACTTCGCGATGTACCGGAAGCTTGACGTGGCGTCACGGCGGATGTTTCTGTTGCTGTCGAAGATGTTCTGGCGGAACGATCATTCGCCCGCGTTTGAACTGAGGCAGTTGGGGATCAACACGCTGGGGTTTGCAGAGTCCTTGGCGACGAAGGAGATCAAGCAGAAGCTCGTCAGGATCGCTCAGACGTTGCTAGATCACGAGATCATCGCCTTGCCGCCCGAGGTTGCATCCGTGCGAGACTTGTTCACGAAGCGGGCGAAGGGAGTACATGTCGTGCAGTTTCCTCGCGGGGTGTATTTTGAACGGGTGACACAGCCCCAGGTGACATTCACGGCCGATGAATCTCCACTCGTTGAGCCGTTGGAGAAGATTGGTTTCGACCGGGCCACGATTCGGCGGATACTGGGCGAGTTCCCGCCGCGATTGATCGCCGAATGGTCGGACATCACGCTCGCGGCGGTCGAACGGAAAACGGAGCCACCCTGCCGTTGTTCCAAGAGTCACGACCGTTCGACAGTGACTAATGCAGCAAAAATTGGTGTGACAGCATGGCGAATCCCTGACTCCAACTCGGTCGCCGTGGGCTGACGCAACGCTTGCCAGAGAGATTGATCGCTGCTCAAAAGCCTTGGCGAGAGTTGGTCATCCGTTTCCGGTTTGAGGCGAATTGTTGCCGCAATCAAGCCGTTGAATAGCCGCCGTCGATCAATCCCCTCCACTTGGATCGGATCAGGCGTGGAGCCAATCACATAGAAACTAAGGTTCGATCCAGATTCAGCCCAGCCTGCTAGTTGATCCGTTCGGATGGTCTGCCGCAGATAGACGAGAACGCCCAAAGCCGTCTCGCTGACGATACAAGTTGGCAACTCGAATCCAGATGGCCAGCGCAGATGCGCTGCCCCAGTGGGCTGATCTGGAAAGGCGAGGCTTCGAATCGTTTTACTGATCGGTCCGACGTTGAGTCCCATTTGGCTGGCCATTGCCCCCTGCGGGCCAAACACGGGAGCACCTTGATAATCGCCGCAAGCGTAGTGCTGACCGTCAGCCAACTCATAGACTTCAGCCCCTTCATCGACAGGTTCAATCTCGCCGTCCTTCCAGTCGAAACGTTGCGATACATATCCATCTGCGGCTCGTGCGTTGGCGTGCCGCTGCACGAAGTTCGAGACATCCGTCCAAGTGGCTAGCCCTGGATTCAGTTGGCGGATTTGACGTTGTTGGTTGCCGAACCTTAGGTCAAAGTCGCGCCACGTTTGGAAACCTTGTCGGACCATCGATGCAAGACGCTCTTGGTCTTCCGTGGTGAACGGAGCGTTGGCTTCGTTGATGAGTATCTCCTGAAGATCATCCGAGGGCATCAGGCACATGACTCGCGAAAAGACCGACTCGAATCGCTCGGGTTCGACCATCGTGCTTGCAATCAATCGCAACTTGTCACGGGCGATGCGATAGGCATCGGCTTCGCGGCTGTCTTTCACGACGAGGGTATCGACGACGATTGTCTTGCGCGATCCGAATCGGTGAACACGTCCGACGCGCTGTTCCAACTCCATCGGGTTCCATGGCACATCGACGTGGACGAGTCGGCGGGCGACTTGCAGGTTGATCCCTTCACCACCCGCACGCGATGACACTAAGAAGCGTGGGCCGTCGGGGCGACGGAATGCGTCAACTTCGGTCTGACGCTGCGCATCGGATTGACCACCAATGATCACCGCGGGGCGCTGGCCGGTCGCTCGGGTGAGAAAGCCCGCCAATGCCGTGACAGTTTCGATGGGTTGTGCAAACAGCACGACCTTCTCATCGCCTGCCGGTTCCAGAATCTGACGCCAGATGGTGTTCCATTTCTCGTCTGATGCCGTTCGCAGCAGGTGCAATCCCTCGCGCAATAGGTTCGCCAGTCCATTACGCTCATTTGTCGAATCGTCGAGTGGATCGTCCTCAATGTCCTCGATATCGGCCTCGGTTCGCTGTTGGCCAATTTCTCGGGTGATGCGGTCAAACAACCGCGTGATCGGTTCATCGACTGGCCCGCTGCGGTATGGCCGCATGGCGGTGAGGCACTCTCCGAGAAGTTCATCTTCCAACGTCCAACCGCCTCGCATCGCTTGGCGCACCAAGTAGCCCAATCCAGCGTGCGGACTCGATGCCGCCCATTGCAGTGCTTGGGCGCAACGCCAACCGGCCGCCCGCTGTCGAGGTCGGCTGTCGCCAATGCACGGAGCAGGTCGATAATACTCGTGGATGTCTTCGATCCAGGCACGATATTGCGGACCAAGATCGACCACGATGGGCTCGTTCACTTGCCGACGTGAGAAGAGTGGCTTGTTGTTCCAATCGCGAACTTCATCCTTGGTCCGGTAAATGAGACGTCCGCTGAGTGCATCGTCGGGTTCGTTGCGGGCACGTAACAGACCGAGCAGATTCTCGAACCGGCTGATATGCCCCTGATGAGGCGTTCCGCTGAGCAGAATCACGCGGCCGTCGTCCGGGAGTCGGGCGATAAGGTCTCGCACCAGTTTGAATTTCTCGCGCGGGTCGCCCCCACCAGCCGCCCAGTCGGAAAGGTGATGGCACTCGTCCACGACGAGGATGTCCCACGGAGTGGCGTTGAGGAAGTGTTGCGGGTTGCTGCCATGCACAGCACGATGAATGCTTGCCAGAATTCGAGGATCGGTCAGGCGAGCATCGGCATCGGTCGCTGTCCACTGACGAAAGGCTAAGCCGAGACGATCAAACTCGGAGCGAACGTTGTTCACGAGGCGAGCCGGAGCGAGGTATAGCACTCGCAGGTTCGACGACCGCTCGACCAGTTCTTTGATGAGCAACCCGGCCTCGACCGTTTTTCCGAGGCCCACTTCATCGGCAATCAACACGCGACGCAGGGCCTCGCTGTCGAGAACGTGACGCACGAGACTCACTTGGTGCGACAGAGTACTGACGGGGCGCGCATCCAATCGCCGTTGCGGGTCTTCAATCAGCAGAAAGTAGGCCCACAATCTCGCAATGGATCGCTTTGATTGACCGGTCCAAGTGTCGCCTTCGGGAAGTTGCGTCAGCAACTCGGTCGGTGAGGGGACGCTTCGCAACCGCCGGGAATCGATGCCTGCTTCAACTGTTGCTCGGGGACCATCTCCATCACTCCAAAACCGACGCGGCGGTGAAACCACATCTGCGGAACGCAACCCCCATTCATCGACCTCCCTGAGAACAGTCCACGGCAGCGACGATCCCGGCTGCGTGACGATTGGTCCGAGATCGCTCATGATTTCGCCCCCGAACCGGATGTCCCGGTTGCAATGGTGAGCGGCGGACTCGACCGCAGGGCGAGTTCAATCTGTGACAACACCTCCACACGTTCTGTGGCGTCACTGCGCCGCTGACGGTTCTCGCGTGATTCGATGATTGCATCGGCGGCCTCTTGTAGTGGATCGGCATGCGCCTCAAAAAATGCCTGAAGCATTTCGTTCTCCATCGCACGATAACAGTCGAGCAGAATTGCCTCCGCATGCGGAGCCGCCGAATCCACGGCATCGGTGGCCAGTTCGTCGAACATCACCATGATGCGATCTCTGGTACCCGCTCGCTTATTCAGATCGGCATCGACGAAACTCTTGCACCGTTCCCGAATTGTTGGTTCGATCGCTTGTGTGAGCTTGTTCTTGACCTTTTCCCTCAGACCGCCGACCGCAGCTTCTCCAATCGCCTTGAGCTTTCGGCTGTCTCCCCGAATTACCTCGCGCTGATTACTGACCGAAGCCGCATTGACGAGGACTCCATTCTCGGTGGCCCAGCCGATCACTTGATTTACCAACGTGACACAGTCATCCGCAAACTCGCCCGTTCTTTGTCGAATCTCCGGCAGGACGGTCTTTCCCCACACTTCGGCAATCGGCTCTTCAAACGCAAATGCAAAGTCTCTCGGCAGGTCGATGTGCCGGCTACCACGATACGCGCCTCCACGACTCACGGCGGCTTGCAAGGTTCTCACATGCGTCACCCCGATTTCCTTCTTGAGATAAGCGCGGATGCTTCTTTGAGTCGCTAGTTTGGCATCCGCCACCAAAGCCTTGATCCGCTGGGGCAGGGTCGCCTTGAGAAACTCACGAAAGGCCCCCTGGCGAACGCGGAACTCCTCGCGCAGGGGTTGCAGAAAATGCAGTAACTGCTGACGCAACCGCTCGGCCTCTTCTTCCGCTCGCGAATCTTCCTGCCACTGGTGCTGAATCACCCGGAGCGTGGAGAGCAGCCGTTCGATCAACAAGTTGCGAGCTTCAACGTAACACCTCCACCGATCATCTCGCTCCAAATCGGCCCGTTCACGCAATCCGGCGACCATCTCGGGAATCCCGCTGGCAGCCGGAAGCTGGATGAACGCGGGATCGTCTTCGTCTTGAGCCAGGCATTTTCTGTACTGCGGAGCCGAAACCGGAAAGATGCTCATTCGTTCGATGATAGTCTCGATCACCGTTCGCTTGATGCCGCTCACGCCTTCGCCAGCCAATGACCATGCCTCTTCCAGCTTGGAGCGAATCTGGTTCAGGACGTGATGCCGAGACTTCTCTTGTGCGATGGCGAAATGTTCCCGCTTCTTCTTCTTTGGTTTCGCTTTGTCTTTCGTGTATTCATCGTCGGCAATGTCGTCGATCCGTGTGACAGCGATAATCAACGACGCCATGTCGGCTGACGTGTCATAGGCCGAGTGCAGCAACCGATTCAAGAAGCCGGACGCATGGAGCAGTTGGGCATCCGATTCAGTGATGCCCCGATTGCCGACAACCAGCACGATCGCTTTGGCCCGTTCCTTGACGTACTTCTGAGTCACGTCGCGGTAAACGTCGCCAGCGATTCCAAGTCCGGGCAGATCGACCAGCGAAACGCCGTGCGCGAGCAGTTCCGATCTCCACCTCACGTCCAACGATTCAATCATCGGCGACAGAAACCCGGTCGCGTGTTCGGCGAGTCTCTCGCGAAAGTGACTGTCCCCCTCATGCAGGGTCAGCGTGCGCGATGGCCATTGGTTGCCGTCGCGAATCAGCAGTTCACGCAACCGCTTCACACGAGCCGCATCATCGGCAGTCAGTTCGGAATTGAAGAGGCTTTCTTGGCCGAGCGCCTGTCTCAGACCGTCCACCAGATACGGGGTGTCCGAGTCACCATCACTGCTGTTCTGATCGCCCGTCACCAACAGCCGGGCTTGCTTCCGAAACTTCTCCGCCCGTGATCCAGACTCGTCATCCTCGTTGGACACTTCGCTGCGTAGCTCATCAGCCTCGTCAAAGGGTAGTCCCAACGAGTCATCGGGCGATGCCGCGACACCATCGGGTTGAGCAGCCTTGGCCCTCAATCCGCCTTCCAACACGAACCGGAGCTGGTTGAGCTTTCCGGCGTCGTGATACTTCGCCTCGAAAGAACCCGCGTCGGCGTATCGAACGGTCAGCGCCTGAGCCGTCAGAGGCCCGACACCCCCAGCCGGGACAATCTCCTCATGTCCAGCGACGAGTGCGTTGATGAGAGTACTCTTGCCAATGCCGGAGCTACCTAAAAAGCATGTGCATAACTCGTCGTTCAGTCGCTCATGCGTCTGTCGCAATCGCTTCAGATCAGTTTCAATTTCAGTGGTCCGCGCGGCATCCAGCCTTTCCAAGAGCGGGCGGACGTGGTCCACATACCAACGCTCCAGCGGCTCCCAATCTGCATCATCACGATTCGATTCCAGCATCGGCCCATTCTCCTGACGACGATCAACCACAAAGATGTGTTGAATTGTTTGCCACAGGCTCGGGCGGAAGCAATCGACTTCGCGAGATCGCCGGTGCGTTCGGACAATTCGCGACCGCCGATGCGGCGTTCATCACAGTGGCATCGTCACGTACTCAGCGCCGAAGCAGGCGAGGCTTTCTCCTCACACCATCCGAAGTCTCGGCGCTCTGGCATCCGCTCGCCGAGACCGAGCGGTCGATTGCCCGCGTGGAACCTTTGCTCTTCCGCGAAGTCGAACCGCCGCTGCGATTGCCCACCGCATCACCCCATCGGCCGGTGACGCTGCTCGGTCGCGTGCAGTTCCGTCAGCAGCGGGATCAGTTCGGCATTCACCTTGATGATCTACGACGACACCTGATCGTCGTGGGCAAGACCGGCTCCGGCAAAAGCAACTTCCTGCAACACATTGTCCTTCAGCAGATCGAACAGAACCGGGGCGTCGTGCTGGTCGATCCTCACGGACAACTCGTCGAGGAGGTCTTGGACTTCATACCCGCACGACGCACCAACGACGTGATCCTGTTCGACGCCAGCGACCGTCTGGCCCCGGTCGGGTTCAATCCGCTTATCGGTCCACCGGGAAGTGATCCGACCCTGGTCGCGGACGGGGTGCTGACCGCGTTCAAGAACGTGTTCGGGTTCGACGAAGCGACCGCCCCCCGTCTGCTGCACATCTTCCGCAACAGCCTCTTGTCGCTGATCGGCCGCCGCGACGCATCGCTCATCACCGTGCAGCGACTGCTGACCGACGCGACCTACCGCAAGTCGGTCGTGGCCGGTGTCACGAACCCAGCCGTTCAATCGTTCTGGCTGACCGAGTTCGACCGCTGGCAGGAACGAGACCGCACGCAGTATCTCGCCAGCCTGCAAAACAAGCTCGGCGCGTTCACGACGAACGAGCGGTTGCAAGTGATCCTGGGAGCCACCGAAAAGGGGATTCAACTTCGGCCGATCCTCGACCGGTCCCAGATTCTGCTCTGCAACTTGTCGAAGGGGACGGTGGGACATGATGCCGCGACGCTGCTGGGATCGCTGCTGTTGTCCAGTCTTCAGATCGCCGCCATGAGCCGGGCCGATGTCCCCGAGGAGGAACGCCCCGATGCTGTCGTCGTGATCGACGAGTTCCATTCGTATCTCTCCCTCGGCAACACGACGATGGCCGATGCTTTGGCCGAATCGAGGAAGTACCGCACGAGCTACGTTCTCTCCACGCAACTCTTGGAGCAACTCGACCCCGCCACGCTGGCGGGAGTGCTGGGCAACTGTGGCTCCGCACTGTGCATGACAGTCGGCCCACGCGACGCCGCTGTGCTGGCGGAATTGCTGAGGGAGGGCCTCACCCCGGACGACCTGATGCGCATTCCCAAATACCACGGTTATCTCCGCCTCTTGGTCGATGGCACGCCGCACACATTCTCGATGACCACGCTGCCACCGCCGCGATTGAATCCGAAACGCGGCCAACTCATCCGCCAAGTCTCGCGCCAACGACACGGACAACCGCCACGGGCCGCTTCCTTCCCTTGAGGAGTCCCGCTTTCCGACCGCTCCGCGCGTCGGGGGGGCGGCTTGCGCCGTGCTCAGTGTCGCGCTACGGTCGTGTTCCTGTTCCGCGTGGAGCAGGAATCAGAGCGCTTCGCTCGTTCACACGCCCGCATCGAGGACGCATCGTATGGACCCGCACGCAGCCTGGACGGAACTGCTGGAAGCCCGGTTGCTCAAAGACTGGGATCGCGCCGAAGAACTGGCCGAGGGATTATCGGACTGGCTCAAAAAGGGCGGGACACCGCCGATGACCGTCGGCCACCCACGCTTGGGCAAGACGTGGCACCGCAACATCGCCCATACGACCTGCCTCTTCGTGCTGGTCGATGTCAAACAGGCTCGCCAGCGAGCCAGGCGATGACGAGCAGGACGCTCACCCCCGTGCCGTGGCACGGGGTTCCTTGAGATCAGAAGACATCGACCGCCAGTCTGAACCGTGGTAGAGTGCGGCCATGAATATCGAAGCCACCCTCACCGAAGCTGACATCCTCACCGAGGTTGTCGAACCAAACCGAGCGACCCTCAGCCCGCAGTTGGCCGAGGAGTTGCTGTCGCTGCGCTTCAATGACGAGGCCACGAACCGGATGCGGGAACTGCTCCAGAAGAACAATGCGGGCACGATCACACCGGCCGAGAAACAGACGCTGGACAACTATCTCCGCGTGGGTGAGTTTCTGGATTTGATGCAGGCCAAGGCCCGCATCACGCTTCACCAAAACGGTTCGGCTGCCTGATGACTCCCGCCCTGAGAACACAACTTAGGCAACGGGCCAGCGACTGCTGCGAGTACTGTCAGATGCCGCAGTCCTGCACGCAATTGCCCACGAGGCGGATCACATCCGCGCCCAGAAGCACCAGGGGCCGACCAGCCTGGAGAATCTTTGCTGGGCCTGCGCGCTTTGTAATTCTCATAAGGGCAGTGATGCCTCGGCTTACGTGCCCGGCACCGACGAACTGGTCCGGCTGTTCAATCCGCGCGTCGATTCCTGGCACGATCACTTCGAGTGGGTCGGTCCGAGATTGACGGGCAAGACCGACATCGCTCTGGCCACGCTGGATCTGCTCCGAATCAACGCCGACAGCCGCGTGAGCCACCGCCGCATGCTGATCGCCGTGGATTTGTTTCCGCCGAACCTTGGTGGCGGACGTTGATCGCGTCGATTATTCCAGTTTGCGCTCCGTCGCCACGGTGCGATTTGACGACCCGCATTCCGTGCGGCACGCTGCGATCCTGCATTCATCCGTTTCATTCTCGTGCCGACGAAGAAGCCCACATCCGCCACGGTCCCCGAACGGACTCGCTCGCAACAAGTCGAGCAACTGACCGAGGCCGTGACCACGCTCACAGAACACGTCCAAGTTCTTACGGATGCCCTATCCGACATCCGGGAAGATTTGAACTGGATCACCCGCAACGGCATTCCCGGTAGCCACCCCATAGAACACACGCGGCTGATCCGCATGGCCCGCGATCCGCTGTCACCAAATGCCCGCGACCATTTGGAATTGCGGACCTACACGTTGGAGCCGCACGGGTCTTCACCGATCACGCCCGAGGTCTTCAACGATCTTGTGTCCGAGATCGCCGAAGCGATGACGGTCGTCGGCCAAGAGCAGCTCAACATGTTCTTGTCCGCCTTGGACGACGCCCGGACAAAGCTGTTAGCTGCGATCAAGTCTCCCGCAACAACTCCGCCGAAGGAAGAGCCGAACCCCACGCCGGCGGCCCCGCCTCAACATTCCGTATCCACTCGCACATCGCCATCCAAACCGCCGGGACATCTCTTTTGATTCGATTCCATTTCATCACTCACTCCAAGTCGTCAGTCAGGGCGACTGAACGATCTTCGTTGGTTCGGGCCGCAGATCAGCACTTGATCCACCGATAGAACGTCGCCCGCGAAATCTTCAGCGACCGGCAGATGTCGTCGATGGACAGGGTGCGATCCCGATGCAGTGCGTGGGCGGTGAGGATGCGTGGTTCATGGGGATCGAGTTTCGGACGGCCACTGCAGCGCCCTCGCGCACGGGCGGCCACGAGTCCCGCCTTTGTCCGTTCCACGATCAGTCGCCGCTCGAATTGCGCGAGGGCTGCGAAAATCCCGAAGATCAGTTCGCCCGCGGCCGTCGTCGTGTCGATCGCGCCGTCGCAGATCGAACGGAAGCCGATGCCACGAGCGAGGAGCGTGTCGATGAGCGAGACGAGATGCGCCATCGACCGCCCGAGACGGTCCAAGCGCCAGACGAGCAACACATCACCTGACTGGAGTGTCGTCAAGCAGGCATCGAGTCCCGGTCGCTCGGTCTTCGCTCCCGAAACTTTGTCGGTAAACAACAGGTCTGCTGTCACACCATGCTTTCGCAGGGCGTCAATCTGGAGGTCCAAATCTTGACTGTCGGTCGAAACTCTGGCGTAACCGACAAGCCGTCCCGCTGGTGTCTCGGAAACAGCGACCATCGACGGGCCGACGATACGTTGATTCCCGAGACGAGTACACGAGATCGACTGGACTCATCGCGCGGTCATGGCGGGGAGGCGATTCGCGTGTCGAGACAAACGAACGTTTTGCGAGACGGACGCTGGTTGTCGCATTGTGGCCGAAGAGGGTAGACCGTGAGTTGAGGATTCGAGATGGCGCATTGAATGTGCGTCGTGAAGGGGTGACTTCATGGCGACGGCTCCAACCAGTCGTGTTCCCACAACCAGCCCTTGGAGGATTCGATCGGCCAGATGCGGGCGGCACGCCACGTGCGCCCGAGTGATGCCAGCACCCGTTGCAGTTCGACGCGTTGGCTCTTGGTCAATCGTTTGCGGACGGCGATCAGGTGATGCTCGTCCGCGCGATGGGCGATGAAGTCGATGGCGGATGGCAACGGCATTGTTTCCACGGGCAGCGACGCATACTTGGCGGTCTCGTGCGTCAGTTGGTGAACCCAGAGGTGTTTCGCGTAGCGTTCCACCACCTTGACGCGCTGTGCTTCGACCAGACGGTAGTCGAGGGCGGTCTGCTCAACGGGGACGGTGGGTTGGGGGATGCGAGGACTGCGACGCAAGACGGGTGGCGCGTCGGGACTCTCGGGGACGGGACGGCCAAGGATGCCGACGGCAAACTGACGCACCTCCTCAGTCAGTCGAGCCACCGGGGTCGGTTGATCGTTCGTGACCGCGATCAACTCGGCAACCACCGCCATGACCGCTTCGACTCCAGAGCGTTTCATCAGGCGGATGATCTGGTCGCGTGCGTCGAACTCATCCCATTCGTCGTGCCCCATCAGCCGCACAATCTCTGTGTGGACCGGCGAGGTATACAGCCGCATCAGCAGCGACCGGCTCTGTTTCGAGAGCGTCGTCTTCTTCGGCAATCGTTTGTTCGGCAGGCCGGATGGCTTCACGCGATCAACGTGCCCGAGGACGCAGCGGCCTGTCAATGCGCGGACAATCCCGGCATGAAAGGGAGTGACTGCGGGTCGAACCGGACTGCGGACTCGCGTTCGTGGTCATGCACGAGCAGCGTGTGCAGGCCCGTCTCGTCGATCCAGACGCAGACGGGTGAGTCGAGATTCTCAACCGTGTTCGTGTCGATGACACGGGCCAGGACCGCCTCGGCAGTCAGATGGTCGGGTGATACACCGAAGAGGTCGCGCGCCAGTTCGATTCGTTCCTGCCCAGAGAGACTGAGGATCGCCTGGAGGACCGAGGTCGGGCGCGGAGACGGCTGCAACTCGGAACCATCTCCCACCAGGAAGTCGTTGCTGAACGAGAGGGCGTAAGTCATACAGGAGCGTTGGATGCGAGACGAGACTACCCGTCATTCTGTTCGCCATGCAACCACGACGGATCGACACGAATCGCGAGTTCGTGCCGCACGAACCACGATGGGCGGCGACCCTCTGCCGCGTGAGACTTCCTGGACGACATCCGCTCCCGCAAGCGCCTCAGCAACAGCCCGGCCAATGTACTTCGGTACTGAGCGTGCCCCGTGTCAATTGCGCTTGTCTCCGTCCCGGCAGGCACCATCGTCCCGTCTGTTCACTTCGAGCAGGCACGGTTGGAGGGATGGTCCTTCGCCGGTGTTTGATCTTTCCGATTCAGGAGACTTGGCATGACGACTCTCACGTTGGCGAACCGGGAACTCTACAGACGTTCCCCCGATGAGCGGTTTCCGTCGCTGGATGCGCTGCTCGATGTCTGTCGGGAGCAACAGCGGGAATCCCGCGACCTCTGGAAGCCGCCGGGGGAATTGCAACTCGCCGAAGACGACTTCGGACAGGTGCAGTTGCGAGCCGGAAGTGAAGGAGCACTCCGCCTCAATGATTGGAGTTTCTCCCAGCTTTGTCGGCTCGCAATGGTGAGCAAGGACACCGTGAACCGCGTCACGGGGGAGACCGCAAGTCGGGTTCTCCGCGAGACGATGCCGCAAGGGGATCGGCCGCTGCAACTGCTCACGACGGGGGACCGACTCCGTTCCGTGCATGGCGTCACCTACAGCCGGCTCTGGAATGCCGACTTGCTCTCTGCCGTGCGAGACGCAGCGGTGGATTACACACCGCCGCAGACCGCCTTCAACGAGGCGACCGGCCTCTACTGCGGGGAGCAAGACCTGTTTGCCTTCCTCATAGACCCAACGGGTTGGATTGAGGTCGGCGAGGAACAGTTCGACCCCGGCTTCTTCGTCTGGAACAGCGAAGTCGGGAAGCGTTCACTGGGCATTCAGACGTTCTGGTTCCAGAAGGTCTGCTGCAATCACATCGTCTGGAATGCAACAGACGTGGCCGAGTTCACGCGCAAGCACACGGGCAACGTGCGCGAGTCGCTGAACGAAATCCGTCGTCTCATCGAATTGCAGACGGCGAAGCGCGATGCCAGTCGTGACAGCTTCGCGGCCCTGATTCGCAAGTCGATGCAGGAGAAGCTCGGCACGGACGCTGAAGAAGTGACAAAGTTGCTGCTCAAGCACGATCTCGGCAAGGAAGCCGTCACGCGCGCCGTGAAGCAACTCGGCGAAAACGACAAGCCCTTCACTCTCTGGAATCTCGTCGATGCCTTGACCCCGCAGAACGTCAGCCTGACGTATGCGGGCGATCGGCTGGATGCCGATCAAAAGGTCGCGAAGCTCCTCAGTCTCTCGGCCTGACACCGAATCTACCATCCCAAGACCTGCCCCGAGCACGATGCTCGGGGCTTCTGTTGAAAAAAACCGCACAAGCAGTCTCGCGCGTCACTCGAAAGATGATCGAAATCTCAGAATCGCCTTCCGGAATCGGGAAGATATCCAGTCGGCGGGCGTTGTACTCGTGGAGAAAGCCTGAATGTCGGGCTGACAGATAGATTCAAACAGGAGACGGGAAAAATGAGTTTCAAAGCGATTTCGCTGGCGGTATGCGGGCTGATTACCGTGTTAGGAGCGGTGGCGTACTCCGCCAGGGACATGGCCGAGTGGCCTTGGGTGGCCTGAAGGGGGTGGGGGCGGTTCGCGAATTGATCTCCGTGTCAGCGGAGACTGATTGTCTCGAAGTTCTGCGTGACCAAATGCTGCTGCTACAGTTGTCGCAACATGATGGTCAGGTGGCGATCACTACAAAACGACAGGTGCGATGCCACCGATAACCAAGTCCTATCCAGAAAGCCTGGATTTACGGGAATGGGCACCGGAAGACGTTCTCCGGGCACTGACCCGAAATGCGGTTCGACCCCAAAGACCGTGACAACGGTTCATTGCGATTTCGGCGTCAGGAGATCATGCTCGCCTTCACGGCTTGCTGCATGCGAACCGACCGGCGACGTCTAGGCGGACAACAACTGTATTGCCTCTTGCCATTTGCTCATTCAAGTCATCATCGATCGGTTTTGTGATCGATCAGTCTGACCAGATTTCAAGATGTTTCGGGTCGCCATGCTCTGCGGGGTGCCGTATGCGACTGAGGCTGTGGACGAGGCTGTGGTGGGTGCCGGTCGTGGGGTGTCTGGCGGCAGCGGTCCAGGCGGCCGAGGAGCCGATCTTGCAACTCGAAACCGGCGGCCACACGGCGGGTTGCAAGTGGGTCGGGTTCACGCCGGACGGGACGCGGCTGGTCAGCGCCGGGGACGACAAGGTCGTGCGCGTGGGGGACGTTTACAGGTCGGCCAGTCGTTCCCCGGTCGCTATCGTGAGTACGTCCAGGCGAGCGGGGGACGTGAGTCCACTGCTTTTAACATCTTTGTTTGTCCGGGTTGAGGAGCCGGTAGACGGAATTGTGTGTTCGTTTGGCGGAGTGGGGGGCGTGGCGGCGGCGGGTTTTGTTGTGGGCTTTGATCCAGCGGTCGGACCATTCGGGCTGGAGCAGGGCATCCAGGCGGCACCGGAGGTCTGTCAGTGTCGCGTGACGGTCGTCGTTCGCGGGGGGCGCCACGTGTTCGAGGGTGATCACAC
>JAYVDI010000068.1:0-8372 GCA_043749505.1 Schlesneria sp.
AGGCATCGTCTTCCTCTCGCAAAAGTTCCTCCCACGATGCCCCTTTCTCGTCGTTTCAGACTCCCTTTTCCATCTATCCCCGTGGTCCGAATTATGGGGCCCACTTCAACATTAAATGACATCAGCCCTTCTTGACTCCCCCCGCCTCTCCATCAACGAGGCCGCACGCCGTCTCGGCGTCCACTCCAGTTCATTGTGGAGGTGGGTGCTGACCGGCGTGCGTGGGCGTAAGTTGCCCACGATCCTGGTCGGTGCGCGACGCTATGTGCTTGTCGCCGACTAAGAAACTATCTCAAAAGTCGTATTGGCCCAATTGCGGTCAGCAGTTAGCCCCCCCCGCCGCTGATGGCTGAGGAGAACCAAGGATGGCGCAGCGCTCGAAGAAAGGGAAGACCGGCGTGTTGCCGGTGATTTGGACGATCACGGATGACCTGTGGCAACTGCTCGAAGCGGTCTTGCTGGAGGATGCTCCGCCGTGTTCCACGGGACGACCGCGTGCCAGTTGGCGGCGGGTTTTGGACGGCATCCTCTTTCGATTGCGAACGGGGTGTCAGTGGAACAAGCTACCCGTCGAGTTTGGCGACGACAGCACGGTGCATCGTTGGTTCCAACGCTGGAGCCAGAACGGTGTCATGGAACGGATCTGGGCGGTGATGGTCGCGCGGTGCGAGGAACTCGACGCGGTGTTTTGGAAGTGGCAAGCGGCGGACTGTGCGCTGGGCAAAGCCCGCTTCGGGGGGAAAAAGATCGGCCGGAATCCGACGGATCGCGGCAAACCGGGCACGAAACGGAGCCTTCTGGTGGACGAGCAGGGCGGCCCGCTCGCGGTCGTCATCGACGGAGCCAATGTGCCTGACACGAAACTGCTCGACGCCACGCTGGCTGCCAGCGTGGTCGATCGACCGGACCCCGCGGACCACGAACAACACCTGTGCCTAGACAAAGGCTACGACAATCCCACGGGCAAAGCCGCCGTCGCCAAGCACCAGTATGTGCCTCACCTCCGCCGCATCGGCGAAGACGCCAAGGCCCGCAAACACAAGAAGTCAAAACCGCGTCGCTGGGTGGTCGAACGCACGCTGGGGTGGTTGTCAAAGTGCCGCGCACTCCTCGTCCGCTACGACAAGAACTGGTTCAATCACCGCCGCGGCCTCATTCAACTCGCCTGCGCCTTGTTGTGGTACCGACGCGCTCATCGACTCGGCGCGGGGTAATCGGCTTTTGAGATGGTTTCTTAGGGGGTCATGACGTATTGGCCCCACTGTGAATGCATGGCTCGATATGAACACCACGATTCCAACACGACTCATATGGCATGTCAATCAGGGGCGGTGGACAGGAACAGCATTCGGGCGGCGAAGCATTTCAAGAATTGGCGGGCTGCGGGATCACGGGATGAAGCCGCGGCAATAGCCGGGCGCGGTAGCACCGCCACGCTTCCTCGGCATAAGGAATGACCAGCTGCAGCGTAAGCAGAGAGTTCATCACGATGTGATACCAGATCGAAATCTGTGGCTCCTTCCAGATGAACTCGAACCGGGCTGGCTCCGAGCCAAAGCCGAACAAGGCCAGAAAATGCTTCCAATTCAGGCAGATGACGAACGATCCCATCATGAAGGGCAGCACCCCCAGATAGCTGTGAATGTGTGTCTCGATCAGCCAGATGGTTCTTTTGTCCTGAGCGTAGGCAATGTCCCACAGCGCCGTTACCTCATGAATGAAGAACGCCACGATCATGAGCACGATGATCAGCGGCGTGACTTCAAAAAATAGACAGAGCACGACGGGAACACTCATTTCGGCGAGCATCAGCGCGTGCAGAAGTGATTCCTTCAGTCCGCTTGTCCGCTCGATCTGGGTTGCTCGATGACACAGATAATCCGCAAACCCCATGAGCATCCACAACGGCATGGCAAAGTAGAGCACTAGATTCCGCGTCGCTTCGGCAGTGTCCGGCATGTCTTGGCCCTTGTTGGTACACAGATCACTGATTAGCTGCTTTTGCCACGCGACGCAGCCATTCTGGATTTGATCGTCTTCTTGGTGGTGGCCTTCTTAGCATGAGCGGCAGCGCCTCCCTTCTTGCCACCCCTTTTTGCCGGAGCGGGATTCCGATCCTTGCCCCGCCCCGAGCCTCCCGGTTTTTTACCGCCGCCGTCGATGGCGTTTACTGTCGCCCAGGCGCGAGATTCGGCCTCTTCTTCGGACAGGCCCTTCTCCTTGTAACCATCCTCGATATGCCCGGCCATGCGCTTCTGTTTGTCGGTGTATTTCGACTTGTCGCCTTGTGGCATGATTGCCTCCCCGCACTCAAAGACCATTTTCTTCAATCAACTAATCGTTTCAGCGAGCAGGGGTTTCTCAAGGTCTTCCTGCGAGACCACTCCGACCATGTCATCGTCATCGTTGTATACGACTGCATAATGCAGATCGTTGTTCACCATCGTCCGCAATGCTTCCCCGATCAGTGTGTTTTCAGAAAGGGAAACGATGGCATCGCGGTTCGTTTCATGGGCCAGCAACATACCGGCAGTGGTGACCGTAGGGTCCATCCCACGTTTAGTCATCTGAGTGTGAATATCCTCTTCACTGAGCACACCGGCGCACTTCCGATCATGCGTCACAGAAAGGAAGCGGACATTGTTCATCTGCATCACTGCCGACGCCTGGTTGACCGGTGTATCAGCATTGATGCTGATCACGGTCGATGTCATCACATCTCGTACTCGCATGATGAATCTCCTTGAGGTTGTTTTCCGTCGAATCGCGTTTTTGCATTATACAGGTTGTGGCACTTCAACAGTTTCTTCTTCCACTGTTTGGGATTGCGCCAGAGGCACGAGGACATCGGCGTACCAGGCGCAGTTCAGTCCCAACCGCTCGTCTTGGGCTGGATCAGGTTCGCCCACATCCAGTCGGGCGGCATGTATCCCCAGCAACATCCACGACAGACTGCCGACGCGTTTCAGCGTGGGAGACACGGCCGCCACGACCGGTGCCCCACTGGTACCGCGATGCAGTCTGGCGTCGGTCAGGAAATAGCCGTTCCCTTGAAATCGCAGACCAAAGGCCGAGGCCACGACCGCCTGTCGAGCCACCGGCAGATGATGCAGGGAATCATGGAACCCGAGTGGAAACCCGACGATTAACAGCGACGTGCCCACTTCTATGCGGTCGTAAGGCTGGACCAGATGAGCCGGTGTGAAAGCCTCGTAGACCAGTGTCTCAGGCAGCGCGTCGCGGTCGAGCTTGATCGCCACTACATCGATCAGCCCGGTGGCATCGCTGGTTTGGTGCCACACCGGTTCGTCCGCGTCGTATAGCGGGATGGAAAAGTCGGACGTGGCGGCGATGTTGTCGGAATCGACGTGCAGTTCAATCGACAGGCGGTGAGGACGATGGCCCGTCTCCTCGCTCAGGACCACATGTCGATTCGTGACCAGAAACAAGAATTCATCTTGTTCGTAAAAGAAGCCGGTGGCATTGGTCATTCTTTCGCCGACCTCATTCAGGGTCGTGACTCGTGTGACCGCCAATAACAAAGATTCAGCCACGTCAGAAACTCCTCTTACAACAGCGAACATTCATTTAGTTCTTATAGTAACACCTTCAATTCCAGAGAGCAGAATACGTTCCATTCTTTTGAATCATCTCCGCAGCCCCATTGTCGGCGGCTTAGCGGCCAAATTGGAAGATTGGCAATCAGGCTATTCAACCCCTTCGGGATTCCACTGCTCCGCTTTGGTGATATGCGGCGGTTAAGCCGGGAATCGCTTAGAGAGAATCAATCCGGTATCCGACTTGCGTTGCATGGGATTGTGCGTTGGCGATTGGACGCTGACAGTGTGCATGCCTTTTCATTCAGGAGATGTCCCATGTCAGTGGAAACGAAACAAAAGCTCTCAGCGAACGCGGTGAGTCAATTGCAGGAATTGATTCAGATCAACATCGACAGTCGCGATGGATTCCGCCAGGCGGCTCAAGCGATCGACGACCTGACGCTTCAGAGTGCGTTCGAGCAATTAGCGGATGATCGCCAAGATCAGACTGACGAACTCGCCCGTTTCGTCACTTGGAATGGAGAGATTCCTCGCCGCGCAGGTTCTTTGTCGGCCGCCATGCATCGAACGTGGATGAACATCCGCGAAATGATGTCGTCAGACGATCGCTATGCAATGCTCTGCGAGGCCGAACGCGGTGAAGACTCGATCAAAGCCGCATACGAAGATGCACTCAGATGCACTGCGGGCAGCGTTATCCACGACGTGTTGGTTAGCCAGTACGCTGCGGTCAAGTCAGCACACGACCGCATTCGTGATCTACGCGATGAATGCAAGTGCAGCTAAACACCACAGGCGCGCATTGCGCACAGGCGTCCCGGCTCAGACAGTTCACATCGTGCCTTGGATCGCGCGATGTGAATCACGTTCAGGCGAATCATGACCTGAAAGTCATGGTCGGCGTTCCATTTGCCAAAAGCCCGTTTTGCGTGCCATGAGCTGTCACAGGCGCCAGTTCTCAAGGATGCACGCGTTCATGGTTCTCAGAAGGAGTTACGAAATGAGTCTACGTAAGGTGATCGTCGTTCCAGTTTGTGGAGTAGCCCTCGTCAGTGCCGCCCTCGTGATCGCGCAAGAGCGGCAGGCGCAGCCGGGGCAAGCGCAGCAATCGGCCCGCTCCGCAGAGGTCGGTCAACGCGCACAGTGGCAGAATGCAGACCAGACTCTGGCCACTTGCGTGGCGATCGACAATCAAGAGGAAGTTGCGCTGGCAAAGTTTGCGCTGGACAAAGCCCAGCGTGAAGATGTCAAGAAATTCGCCAAAATGATGGTCGAGGATCATCAGGCATTCCTGCAAAAGCTTCAGCGATTCTCACCCGAGGTCACGCGCGACGGGTTTCTGAATGAACACAGCGCTTCGACCCGAAATGAACCGGCGCGGGCCACATCAAAATCGGGTGTGGAACAGGCCAAGGCAACGAACGCCGATCAGTCGGTGATCCAGCAGACAAATGCCACTCAGCCAAACACAGTGGCGAAAAGTGGGCAGCCTGTCGATTTTATCCAGCTCCACCGGGAGATCGCCCAAGAATGTCTGGCCTCGTCCAAGGCAGAGCTTGGGAGAAAGAAGGATGGTGAAATAGATCAGTGTTTCATCGGCTTTCAAATTGCCAAGCACGCCGGGATGAAAACAAAGCTCACCGTGCTCCAGCGTCATGCGTCCCCCGAATTGGCCCAAGTCTTGGCTCAAGGAGCCGAAACCGCCGAGAAGCACATGCAGGAAGCGGAAGCCATCATGAAGAAGCTGGATGCTTCCGATCCGAAACATCGGCGAGAAGAACGCCGGGAAGAGCGTCGCGAAGACAAGAAAGATTCCGTCAAAAACTAGCCGTCTCAAGACCCTTTGACTGTGAATCAGATGATGGCACGGACGCCGACATCCTTTTCACAACCAGTCTTCATAGCCTCTCAGTGTTTGCGGACAGGCGCGATGGAATTTCCTCGCAACAAAACTGCACCACACTTCAGATTGCAATTGCGACGGCATGAAACGTGTACATGAGCAGCTTGCTTCGCTGCATCGGCAGAGTTGTGAGATCGCCTGCGTCTGCTAAGTGTGCATGTACAATCCTTGGTGCTTTGTTTGTATGTCAACCTTCAGCTTTGCTGACTCGACGGCGTTGATCCACCAACAGGAACGGTTGAAGGACTTGGTGGCGTATCAATTTAGTCCCAGTGCGAGGCAGCGGTTCAATATGGAGAGATCAAATGCGACGTATCGTGATTCTGTCAACATCGGTGATGGTCCTCGCAGCACTCTGCTTCGGTGCGGCCGACGAAAAGGCGGCCCCTAAGCCAACCGGCAAAGCGGGCGTTTCGCCTGCGGCGAAGGCCGCTGCGAAACCGGCCGAGAAGCCGGTTGCTCAACCGGTCGCGCCAGTCGGAGCCAAACCGGGTGCCATCGCTACGGAACCGAAGCCTGCAACTCTGCCCGCCTTCAATGAGCACACGGCCGACGAAGCGGCCATCCGTCAGACGGGCGAAACGTACGAGAAGGCGTATCGCGCTGGGGACGCCAAGTCGATCGCGGCTCATTTCACCCCGGATGCCGAATACATCGACGAGCAGGGGAACGTCCATCAGGGCCGGGCGGCAATTGAAGCGGCGATGACCGCCCACTTCGCCGCGAACTCTGGCTGTCAGATCGGGATAGACATCAACTCGATCCGCTTCATCAGCCCCGGCGTGGCGGTCGAGGATGGAACCACGACGGTCACGCCTTCAGGCGGTGCGGAGACAGTCTACAGTCACTACACCGCAGTCCACGTGAAAGCCGATGGCAAGTGGCTCGCCGCCAGTGTGCGCGAACATGCGCCAAAGGATCGACGGCAACATCGGACGCAACTCCAGCAACTCGGATGGCTGCAAGGGGAGTGGGTCGATGAAGGCGATGATTCTCTGGTGATCTCCTCGTGCGAGTTCGTCGATAACGGCAACTTTTTACTTCGCAAGTTCACCATCCAAGTCGCGGGACAAGAGGCCATGAGCGGTACGCAGCGTATCGGCTGGGATCCACTCACCGGAAAGCTTCGAGCCTGGATCTTCGACTCGGAAGGGGGCTATTGCGACGGAGTCTGGCACCGCGACGAGGATCGCTGGGTGCTCAAGTCCACCGGTGTGACGGCCGACGGCCAGACCGCCTCGGGCACGAGCATTTATACCTTCGTCAACGAGCACACGATGACGTGGCAGTTGGTGAATCATGAGATCGCAGGAGTGCAACTTCCTGACAGCGAACTGGTGAAGATCGTTCGCCGGGCACCGTTGCCGGAGCCGATCGACCTACCCGTGTCGAGTTTGAAATGAACCCTCTCTCGCTGTGTCTTCACGCGACGCTTCGCGACAACTTGTTGGAGAATTGAATCATGGAACGCAATCTCTGGAAAACATTGATCGTCTGCGGTCTCGCAGTCTCACTCAGCTCAGCCGATCTCTTCGCTCGTGGTGGTGCTGGAGGAGGAGGTGGTGGTGGGCATGCTGGTGGGGGTGGTGGGGGCGGGGGACACGTTGGCGGCGGCGGTGCCGTCGGAGGTGGTGGGCATGTTGGTGGTGGCGGTGGACAGCCATCAGGGGGCGGCATGAGTCGTGGCGGTTCACCGTCTATCTCGGGTGGTGGATACCATCCGACCATCAATCACACGCCATCGTTTAGTCAGCCGAACCTTGGCGGACAGCCGCGGGTTTCAGGCCCTGCTCAAACCACGATCCGATCAGGAACGGGCGCACCGTTGGGGTCGGGTATGGCAAGAGTTCAGGCGGGTGGCGGGAACATCAGCAACCTTCAACCCGGCGGGGCGGTCCGGGCCAACGGCGGACTCTCCGGTGCAGTCGGCCAACCCCGAGCGAACATTGGCGTGGGCGCTAATAGCAACCTCCGAACCGGAGTTGGAGCGGGCGCACAACTCACGAACGCGAACCGAGCTGGCATCGCCGGTCAATCCCTCGGTGGCAACACGATCAACCTCAATAACCAAACTGTCAATCTGGGCACCAGTTCGTACCAGCCGGCCTACAGCCGTCACCCACAATATAGCGGTTATTGGAACGGCAATTATGGAGGTTATGGCAGCGGATTTGGAGGAGGCTTTGGTTCCGGTTTGGGCTTCGGTCTTGGTTCGAGCCTGGGGTTTGGCTTGGGCGGCTATGGCTCGGGTTATGGAGGCTATGGTTGGGGAGGTGGCTACGGCGGCTACGGATATCGCCCACTAGGCTGGGGACTGGGTGCTTGGGGACTGGGGTCGCTGGGCTATAACAGCGGTTATTTGGGGTACTATAATCCCTACTACAACAACGGCTACGGCTCGTATGGGAACTACAACTACTCGCAGCCGATTCCGGTGGCCTATGCCAGTGCTCCGATAGTCACGGGTAACAACTCTGCGATGTCGTGCGAACAGAGTTTGGACTCTGCTATCGCGGCGTTCAAACAGAACGATTACGACGCAGCTCTCGATCTCATCAACAAGGGGGTCGTCCAGTGTCCTGACGATTCGGTGATGCATGAGTTCCGCGCGATGGTGCTGTTTGCAAAAAGCGATTATCAGCAGGCCGCTTCGACGGTTCACTCGGTCCTGGCCGTCGGCCCGGGCTGGAACTGGACCACTCTCAGTAGTCTGTATCCCAGCGTCTCGGTTTACACAGCGCAACTGCGCTCGCTGGAAGCGTTCACGAAAGCGAACCCTCAGGACGGTGCTTCGCGGTTCCTGCTGGCCTATCACTACATGGCCGACGGATACCCCGACGCGGCCGAACGCCAGTTGCAACAGGTCGTGAAGCTCGTGCCGAATGACCGTGTCGCGGCGGACGTGTTGA
>JAYVDI010000069.1:0-8324 GCA_043749505.1 Schlesneria sp.
CGCGAGAACACCCTCCCGGTACTCACCACAAAACGGATGTATGCCCAAAGGCATCATCTGCACAGAGATTACGTCAACACTTTGATGCGTACAGCCTGGCCTAACAGGCTGGGGATGCTGAAGTTCTAGCGCGGATCCGCGAAGGTTATCAAAGTAGCCCTCTCGCTCCGCGAGAGGAAAGCCGAGAGTGAATCAGACGTTTCACTGACTCGGCCATCGTCTCGCGGAGCGAGACGGCTACGAACGGCAGGACTGCGAAGCTATTTCGCAGCCGTCTTCATGTCGCTGATCGATAGCAACTCCAACGCCTCGGCCTTGCCGCCGGAGGTCATGCTGGCTCCGCCGACCACGACCAACTTCGAGTTGCCCCACGGCAGCACGCGATGGAAGAAGCGCGGGTGAACCAACTGGCCGAGGTATTCCCACTGCTTGCCATCATCAGCCAATCGCTGGATCAAGCCGGACATCGTGGTCACGAACAACGAGCCGTTGCAGGCGAAGGTCGAACTGCCGAAGCCGTCCATGCTGCCTCCCAACAAGGCCGGACCGTCTGACCAAGCGTTCGTCTGCGGATCGTAGATCGCGACGGCCGTCGTTGTTCCGCCCTGCTCCTGCATTCCGCCGAGGCAGAACAGTTTGCCTTGATGAGCAGCCAGCGCGAGTGCTCGCCGCTTGAAAGTCGGCGCGGTGATCGGCTTCCATTCCAGCTTGTCGCTGGCGAAGTTCATCACCAGCGCGGTGTCATGCCACTTGGAACCTCCACCGCTGCCGGTCATATTCCAGCCACCGGCAACGTACAGCGTGTCGCCGATGACGGCCGCGTCGTGTGACGAGCGGGCTTCCGGAAGGCTCGGCAGCGATTCCCATGTCAGGCTGCCGGGCTTCAGCCGCGCGAAGTCGGCTTGCGAATGCAGGTCTTGCTTGTCGCCGTTCTTGTTCTTCGCGGTGAATCCGCCGACTCGGTACAGCGCTCCCTTGTGCTCGATCATCGCCAAACCTTGCAGCTTCGGTCCTCCCGCGAGTTGTTCCCACTTGGTCGGGTTCTTCAGATTCAGAGTCCACAAGTCGCCCGACTGTTCCTCGTTGCTGTACTCGTGAGCGCTGCCGTAGTTGCCGCCGTACACGAACAGAGCGTCGCCGACGATCGCTCCACCGAAGCTGGTCGTCCCTTTCGGGAGTGCCGGCAGGTTGTGAGACACCGGAGCCAACCGACTCGGAGCGTAGTGCAAAGTCAACGTCGAGTAGTGGCGAACCGACTTGTATTCCTTGTCCTCCAGCTTCCCTTCGGCGACTTCATTGTGCTTCGCGCGAATCGAGAACGCTCCCGCCTTCGGCAGTTCGCAACGGAAGTTGCCCGCTTCGTCGGTCGCCCCTTCGAGCTTGCTGTCGATGCCGGGGCCGACAACCGTGACCGTCGATCCTGCCAGCGGTTTGCCCTTCCACAAGACTTGCAGTGCGGTGCTCGAACCATCGACTTGCGGGACGATTTCCAGCGGCAGGCGTTCGTCGTCCTTGACCGCTCGCCAGGTTCCCGGCAACGCGGACGGATGCGTCTTCGCATAGTACTTCAAGAGGAACGGCTCGCTGCCACCTTTCGACAGAACGCCATAAGTGTGCCGCAAAATCAACGTCGATTGCTGAGCCGCTCCCGTGAGTTCCGCTTGGAGTGAATCTTCACCCTTCGTGAGCGTCAGCAGCTTTGGCTCGCCGCGTCCGCCGACCGACCACACTTCGGCCTTCATGACCTTGTCGAGCAGCGCCGGGTCGTCCGGTTCCGCCGCTTCACCGAAATAGACCTGCATCTTGTTCGGAGCCTTCTCCGACCCGGTCAGCAACCACACGAAATGTGCCGACGCCGCCTGCGTCCAAAAAAACGCCACTGCCATGACGGGCAGCCAAATTCGAGCTTTCAACATGATGTTCCCTTCGGAGGTTGAATGACGAACCCCGACTACTTCGCCGCAGTTGTGGTGGAAATTTGATGGTCAAGAAACTCAATCTGCTGACACCTTCGCCGCGTCATCGTCTCTCTGCGCGAACGAAGTCAACAATCCGGAGAGCGACACGAGGCCCAAGGCTAGCAGGTCGATTCGCCACCAGGCGGTCAGCGGACGCAGCACGTTCATCGGAGTTCCTTGAAGAGGGTTGAAGGCGGTTGCGAACCAAGGTGATTCACTACCGACCGGGCGTTGTGTTCGGGACTTTTTCCAAATCGAAGTCGAACTTTTTTTCGCCCTTCGGATCGACGGTTGCCGTCAACGTCGAACGTTCGTTGTACTGAGGCGGAATGGGTTGTGACGGCAGTGGAACGGCATTCTTCTCCTTCTGAGCCTTGGCATAGGCGGCCTCATCGTCGAGTTCAAACGCCGCATTCGGGATCGCTTCGATCTCGACACGATGCTTGCCAACGACGGGACCATTGGCGGAATTGAACTCGTAAAAGCCCTTCTCAACCGATCCCGCAGCAGATGGCCCCTTGGTCCCGTCGGCGGGAACGAATCGTATTCGTCCCGCTGGGAGAGGCTGGCCGTCGAACAGAATCGCGCCCCGCACGGCAACTCGCTGCGGACCAGTCGGACGGCCACAGCCACTCGTCACGAGAAGCAAGACGCTGCAAACCATCACAGCACCGCCTTGGAGAGAATTCACAAAGATATTTCGCATAGAGCAGGCTCCAAAACTGTGTGGGGAGGCACCCATCCTCCCCACACAGCTCACACGGACAACCACCTGAAAAGAGATAACGACCACGACGAAAGCGGGCTGTCAGAACTCGCCAATAACTTCATTGCCAGCTCGCGTCGCGAGAGCGTCTAGGACGCGGCGGTCGATGTTTTCGCTGATGTACCGGGCCGAGCCGTCGGTCAACAGGAAATTGACGACGCCGGTGTGATCGCTGCGGAAGTTCTGCAAGCGTCGGCTGTCGCCATCGCGTCGCTTCGGATTGAAGGTGGGCGTCGTTGAGAAAGCCGTGGCGAGCGGATAGGGCGACGACCAGTAGCTGAAACCCCAGCGAACCTGCCCGCTACAGGGTGTCGCGGGAGTTGCGCCCCACAAGTAGTCCGGGAAGTTCCAAGCCGATTCGCCGATCAAAAATGTATTTGAAGTCCCATCAGTCATGTCGCCCATCCGGGTTGTTCCACTCCCCGTGTTGATGATCGCCCCGTTGTTCGGATTGCCACCGACAACGGTTCCGTACGGATCTCCGCTTCCGGTGCAAACCGCGTATGTTCCCGGAGCACGATTGTTGGCGTCGCAACCCGTAATCGGAACGGGGCGACGAATCACGACTGAGGGGCAGAGGTAGACCGCCACCTTTTGGGATACGACCGCCAAGTTCGCAGGATCAGAATTCCCTTTGGTGAAGTCGTATTGCTGGTACATGCTCGCTTGATCGAGGTGTGGCAGGATCGCTGCGAATGCACCGCTTCTTGCCAGCGTTGGATCGACAGAACTCAACGGGAACACACTGTTCAAATCATGGTAGTTGTGCATCGCCAACCCCATTTGTTTGAGGTTGTTGCTGCACTGAGAGCGGCGGGCGCTTTCACGAGCCTGCTGGACGGCGGGCAGTAGCATTGCGATCAAGATCGCGATGATCGCAATCACGACAAGGAGTTCGATGAGCGTAAAAGCGCGACGAGACGAACGGGAACGTGGCATTTCAGCCTCCTTCGAAGGGAACCAAACAAACGACACTCAAAAGGCACGGGCCGAGTCGTTGGCTGGCTACCGAGAGGTGGCTGGCTGGACGGTCAGGCGGTAAACGGCTTGAACTAAACGTGCAGACTCTGCTGCGAATCACCAAAGCTGGCAGCATCGGTCAGACCGGCGAAAAACTCCTTGACCAAGAACAACGGATCGAATGCCACAGTTTGCTGTGGCTCCAATGGCAGACGCTCAATCCTCACACGACAAGCATGCGCCCGAATCCAGTCATCGCCGGACTCGAAAAGTTTTGCGAGTCGTTCAAGGCAACAGGGACAGGAAATCTGATCAAGCTGTCTGGCGGAGAGGTCTCGCACGCAGTGAAGAGCGTCGTCAGTGTACCCAAGACCCGCGAGCACTTTCGCGAGGCCAACACGATACACCGCCGCTTGGGGAGCCAATGCGACGGCCTGCTCCATAATCGAGATCACCAAATGAGGAGGATGACCGGCCCGGGCCAAGTAGTAACCGAACTCGTACACCACCTGAGCATTATCGCCCTGTACTTCGGCAGCACGTCGCGCCGCTTCCAGCGCACGAGCAGTTTCACCCAACCCGTCGAGCCTTGAAGCACACAGCCTCAACAAATCAACAGGGCTGTCAGGTAGCGTTGCGATGTGCTGGTAGATGCTTCGCGCATCTTCAGTCAGGCCGGTGCGGAGATAACTGTCCGCCAAGCCAAACCAACTCACCGGCTGCAGAGGAGCGAGTGCGAGTGCCGTTTCGAGCTTCCTCCGGCTGGAATCAAACCGACCGGCAGTGTGATCGAGCAGCCCCGATACTTGATACAGGCGACCATCGTCATCCGATTGAGCCAACTCAGTGTCTGCCAAGGCTCGCCCAGTCGTCAGTCGCCCTGATGTCACGAGTGACATCAATCGGCTGAACAGTCCATCAAAAGTTGTCATCCCTGTCGCTCCCATCATCAGTGACTCAGGCTGTGTCAAGCACCCGGTATTCACCGGGAATCCGTGGATGAATTACCTCCACGAGAACAACAGGCTGGCTGGCGACCGACAGGGAGCTGGCTGGCAAACACTATTGATATTGAATCTCAATGTCATAATATTACGTGGCGGCAAAGGACTTTTCAAGACTCCTTAAAATAAATCGGCAACGTTGTCTGTCGCAGCATCAGTCCACAAACGCGAACTCGTTCAAATTGAGGATGACTCGACATGTTTGGGCCAAACCGTGACGGGCAGCATATTTGGTCAGGGCAGCTTGCTCCTCACCGTTCGGCGAACGACCGAGAGCCAAGCGGAAGGCCAATGTGGTTTGTTGCTGTGCGAGACTGGATTGTTTGGGTGTTAGGTTCATTTCATCTTTGCCTACTTCATTCTGAGAAGAAGCCGCGAGTCCTCCGGTTCTGGACTGTTCACTCACTGATCGCGGAACAGGGAAACTCACGTCCCCCGCTCGGAAAGGCAGCGCAGCAGTACCTCGTGTGAACTCGGCCGCTTCGACTCGTTGAGCCATGTGATTCGACATCGACAGGACCAGCTTGTTGTTGCGCAGCGCGAGGGCTTGGAGGGCGGTGACCGTTTCGCTGCGTTTGTCCACGATCATTGAGGGGTCGGCGCAGTCGAGCGTGGTCATGAACGGCTGCGTCTGCGAGCGGACGAGGAAGCGATAGATCGACCGCCGGTGCGACTTCGGGTCTTCGGGGTCGTGCAAGTGGTACTCGTAGTGCGGCGAGTGATCGGGCTTCTCGATCACGAAGTCCTGAAACGCCGGGCCGCCCATCCGGTCGTCGAGCTTGTCTGCGACGAGAAGCATCGCGTCACGCAGGGACTCAGCGTCGAGCTTGCGGCGGGTCGATCGCCAGAGAAGCGTGTTGGAGGAGTCGAGAGATTGCGGATTTTGGATTGCGGATTTTGGATTGGAAGCAGTCGATTGACTGGAGGTTTGTTTGTACGTCGCGCTGGTCACGATGTGTCGGTGGAGCTGCTTCAGGCTGCGGCCGCCGTCGCGAAATTCGATGGCGAGCCAGTCGAGCAGTTCGGGATGCGTCGGCAATTGGCCCATACGGCCGAAGTCGTTCGGGGTATCGACCAAGCCTCGACCAAAGTGATGCTGCCAGAGTCGGTTCACGACGGAACGCCATGTCAGGGGATGTTGCTCGTCCACGATCCACTTTGCGAACGCGACGCGGCGGTCTCCTTCAGCGTGATTTGGTGCGAGGGCGAGCTCACCCGCATCGTTCGGCCGCAGCGGAACGATGCCCGGCCCGACCTCATCGCCGGGCGTGGTGACATCACCACGTTTGAGGATGCGGATCGCACGCGGTTTCCCACCGAGCGGCCCCGTTCCGCTGAAGGTTCCGCCGCCGTTGTGGATCATTCCGGCATAGACGTACTGTGGCGCGGGCAAAGATTTGAGATGCACGTCCGTTGCCGAGAGGCTTGTTTCCACGCGACGCAGCTCATCGCGCAGAGCCTGCGGGACGAGGCGTTCCAGCATCGCGGTGCGTTGTTCTCGCAATTGCTTCACGTCTTCAACCGTTTGCCCGGTGAAGATGCCATCGACGAGGTTCTGCTTCGCCCAGCGAACCGGTGCTTCGATGGAATCGAGCGCCGTCACCGTCGCCCCGAGCGCGACATTCTTCCCGTCGGTATCGAGCGCGCTCAACTCTGCCAAAGCAAAGATGAAGTCGTTCATGCGCGGAGCGAGTTTGGTCGCAGTGACACGGACGTAGCGAGCGGTCTTCTCCGTGGTCCTCTTCGCTTCGTCTTCTGGCTTTGTCCTCTCGCCCCGGCTTTGCGGGGAGAGGGCTAGGGTGAGGGGTTCTTCTGCTGCGACATTTGTCTTTTCTTTCTCTCCCGGCCCTCCCCGCCGAGGGGAGGGGGGAAGAGAAGAGGTTGCTCGTGCGGGGATCGCTTTCTGACTGAGGTCGATCGTCCAGCATTTCGTTCCTGGGTTGGTCACATCCTCGGCCGTGCGGTCGAGCGCGACGATCACGTTCGCTTTGAACTCGGCATCCGACGACAGTTCGACTTTGAATCGTACCGGGAAGCCGAACCCTTCACCGATGCCGTTGAAGTCGTCCCAACATCCGACCAGCTCGAGGGACTCAACGACCACGTCGCAGCCGAGATCGACCTGTACCCACTTGGTTTGGTCTTGAGCCGGTGAGATGCCGCTGTGATAGCCATATTCGGGACGTCTCTGTCCAGAGGCGGCTGGTTGGGCCGAGGCGATCTTCAGTTCGAGGGCTTTCAGTTCCTCACCGCCCCGCTTGGCGACTTCACTCGTCAGGCGTTGCTCTTCGCTTTTGAGGCGCTTCTGTTCGGCGAGCAACTCGGCGCGACGATGGCTGACGGCGGGGTCGGAGTCGAACATCCGATCGGCCCGATCGAGCGCGGCAAAGACGGCTTGCAGACGGTAGTAATCGGTCTGCGTCACCGGGTCGAACTTGTGGTTGTGGCAGCGGGCACACTGAACAGTGAGACTGCAAAACGTGTTCATCGCCGTCGTGACCATGTCGTCGCGATCAAGGTTCCGCGCGATCTTGCCGTCGATCTTCGATTCCGGAACCTCGGCGTGACCGATGAAGTCCCACGGTCCCGCCGCGATGAAGCCGGTCGCGATCTGCCCGTCGGTCGTCTCGGGCCAGAGGACATCTCCAGCAAGCTGCTCCTGCACGAAGCGGTCGTAGGGTTTGTCCTCGTTGAGTGAGCGAATGACATAGTCGCGATACGGCCACGCATTTAGTCTCAGCTTGTCCTTGTCATAGCCATGCGTGTCGCCGTAGTGGACGACATCGAGCCAATGCCGCGCCCAGCGTTCGCCGTGGCGGGAGGAGGCGAGCAGGCGGTCCACGAGGGATTCGATTGCTGATTGCTGATTGCTGATTGCTGCTTTGGCGTACGCCTCGATTTCCTCGGGCGTCGGTGGGAGGCCGATAAGATCAAAGTAGAGCCGTCGGCAGAGGGTGCGCGGGTCGGCTTCGGGCGATGGCGGGAGGCCGGTGAGGTCGAAATAGAGGCGTCGGCAAAGGGTGCGGGCATCGGCCTCGGGCGACATCGTGAGACCTTTCTCCGCGAGCTTTGCGGCGATGAAGTCGTCGATGGGATTGCGTTCAAGGAGCGGGGGCGTCTCGCCCCCATTGGCGCTGCTGGGGCCGGGACGGCCCCGCTCCTTGGGGAGCGGCTGGAAGGCCCAGTGCGTTTTGCGGGGGTCGTTTGCGCCGTCGTCAGGCCACGCCGCGCCCTGGTCGATCCACGCGCGGAGCAGGCCGATTTGCTCGGCGGTGAGCGGGTCGCCTTTCGAGGGCATCTTCACGTCGGGATCGAGCCCGGCGACGAAATGAATGAGCGGACTCTCAGCGCTTTTTCCGGGCCGGATGTTGGGCGCGTAATTGTCGCCGCCGTGCAGCGCGGCGTCTTTCACATCGAGCCGGTAGCCGCCCTTCTGCTTCTCCGCGCCGTGGCATTTCCCGCAGTTTTTTTCAAGCAGAGGGCGGATGTCCTGCGCGAAATCCACCGTGCGCGCCGCGGGCGGCGGCAGCTTCGAGACATCGACCTCCGCACCGTGCAGCGCGACGGCGAGTGCGGCAGGGGCGAGGAGCGCGGAAAGACGACGCATGCGATAAAGACCGGGGCGACGAGGCGCTT
>JAYVDI010000070.1:0-25641 GCA_043749505.1 Schlesneria sp.
CCGACTCCCGCCTTGAACAGCATCTGATCCGCCAGCGTCGTCTTCCCGACGGCACCGTGGCCCACGAGCACAATGTTGCGAATTTTCTCCGAAGCATACTTGGACATACCGGCTCCCCTTTCGTCGAACGACAGTTGAGTTTCCACCAGCACGAACGCAGAACAGCGTCGCCCAGAACGGGCATGGCGGAAATTGTACGACTGGCCAACAGGGGATTGCCAGTTCGGGGACAAGCCAAAGGCATACGCTACGACTGAGGTCGCACCGGGATGGCGCGGTAGAGGCGGACGAGGCCGAGCAGCAGTACGAAGCCGATGCCGCCGACTCCCGCGAGGACAGTCAGGCTGAGCCAGTCACTGAAGATGACTCGTGTTTGTTGCCAGAGCCAGCTCCAGCGGAACAAGACGAAGACGGCGGCGATGCTCAGCCACGGGCCGTAAGGCAAGTAAGTCTTGCCGGAGACGAGCTTGATGAGGATGCCGACCGTGAGTCCTGCCAGGGGGGCGAGCAGGAACACGAGGACGACCGCTTGCCAGCCGAGGAAGCTGCCAATCATTGCCATCAGAGTGACATCGCCAAACCCCATTGCCTCCTGGCCGATGACGCGCGAGCTGACGGCTCGCGCGAGCCAGGTCAGCGAGGCACCGGTTGCCAGCCCCGCGCTGCTCCACGCGAGGCCGTGCCAATGTTGGTGTGGATCGTACCATGCGGGGATGGTCGGGCCGCGCAGTTGAGGAATGGCGATCGACCAGTCCACCCACAAATGACAGAGTTGAACGTCACCGATTGTGAAGGCTCCCAGCACTCCGATGAGCATTCCGGGGAACGTGATCCGATCTGGGATCATGTAGCAGTCGAAGTCGATCGCCGTGGCGACGATCAGCAGTGAGAGAAGGATCAGATGAAAGTAGAGTCGCGCCTCACGGCCGAACCAAGACGGTTGAACTTCATCCGTGTCGAGGACGCGCGCTCCATGCTCAGCCCAGTGGAGTGCTCCGAACAACGTGGCCGTCACGAGCATCAACGCAACACAGCGCAGCCAACGGGCCGATGTCGAAACGGCGTGCAACTTCAGCGCGGTACGTTCGACACGACTCAGCCGCTCGAACCACATACTCAAACAAAAACCGACCAGCAGGCCGATCAGTCCCGTCACCAATCCACTCAAGGCGGTGTTCTCCAGCCAAAGTCGCCGTCATTGCTGCTTTGAGTTGCCCGAGGGGGCGGAAGTCTCTCACGCCCCCATCACTTGCCGTCAGGTAGCGTTTCCGGCTTGTACTCGTGCTTACGTTTGCGAGTGACCGTGGCCGACTCGATCTTGTCGTCCTTCTTGAGTGACGCCGCCACGTCGAGGCCCGCGATGATGTGGCCAAAGACGGTGTGACCTGATTGGGCTTCGACGTTCGCGTTCAGATGTGGCGTGGGGAGGTGAGTCAGGAAGAACTGAGAGCCGCCGGTGTTCGGTGCGGCAGTCTTGGCCATGCTCAGCGAACCGCGAAAGTGGCGACGGGCGTTCTTCTCAAAGCACTCGCATTTAATCATGTAACCGGGGCCACCCTGACCATCGTTGCTGGGATCGTCGTCGAGTGAGTTCGGATCCCCGCCCTGTGCCATGAACATCGGGATGACTCGGTGAAACTTGATCCCGTCGTACTTCTTCGCTTCGACGAGGCTCACAAAACTGGCAACGGTGTTGGGAGCCTCGTTCTCAAACAACTCAAGCACAATGTCGCCACGATTCGTTTTGAAGAGGACTCGCGGAAGTTGGGCTTCTCCGGTAGCGGCGGCTTCCGCCTGGCGAATGATCTGCTCGGACTTCCAGAACGCGACGTACTCGGTGGCGGCCTCTTGATAGCGTCCCCCCAATTGCGGGTGCAGCATCTCTCCCTTTTCGGCGGCGGCAAATGTCTCGACGGCCTCCGCGAAGTCGTGCGTGGCGAACTGCGAGACTCCCAAGATGTTGGTCGTCTGCACGTTCTTGCGGCCAGCGGCAATCAGTGTGCTGGCGAGTTTCTTCGATTCGTCGAAGCGATGATTTTGGAAGGCGGCTTCCATCACGGTCTCACCCGCGTCGAGGTTCTTGGGATCGGCCGCATAGACCTGCGGAGCCAACTTGACCAGCCGTTCGTCCAGACTTTGGAATTCGGTTCGCTTCTCCGAGAACTCCTTCCGCATCGCATCCTGCTCGTCAGTCGTTTTGGCGTTGCGAAAGTTCTGCTGCAACTCGGTCAGTCGCGCCGCAATTTTCTGTCGCTGCGAGAACATCTCGGGCCAGCTCTCCGCCTTCGTCGGCTTGGCGGTTGGCGGGGCGTCTTGGGAAAATAGCACCGTGCCGAAATTCAGCGAGAGAGTGAACAGGGCGAGTACAGAAAATCGGCAGGGGTGCATCGAGCGATTCCTCAACCAGTGATCGGTGGGGGCGAAAGAACGAGGCTCTGTCGGAAAACTCTGTTGTGACCGGCGGTTGCTTGCAGTGTCCCGGACGCTTTGAGCGTCCGGGACACCGGGACACGAATGAGACTGTTTTCCGGCAAAGCCTAAAGAGGCGAGACAAGTCACGCCATTTCACTTCACCAGCCCCATCGCATAGCGGCTGACTTCTAAAACGGCGGCGAGAGTGTAGAAGCCTGCCAACGCTGGCAAAAGGCATGAGCGAGCAGGTTGTCGTCGCGATTCGTTCGCTGTTACTGACTACCCACGTTGCCGGGTATCAGCTACCTTCCCCTGCTGCGCTCGACACGCCGTCCTCACGGTGTGTCGAGCGAGTTGATCAAGCTTCGAGACAGGAACTGCGGCTGGGAAATGCCGGGGCCGCTTCACGCCAAGTCCCGCTCACTCATCGTCCCATCACCGCAAAGACAGGGAACCGTCCATGACTTTGTCGGAACTGCTGGAAGGCAAGTTTCGTGGCGATATTCGCTTTCGGGGTGCCGCGTACATTCAAGCCGAGCGAGTCTCCATAATTCGCGTGACGCCAGACCATTTGTTCGCCGTTGTGCGAGATGGCGTCGAGTTTCAGACGCAGCTCAGCCGCGACGACGGGCCGTTTCGGATGATCTGCAACTGCGTGGGAACGTCCTCCAATCCCAGCGGTAATGCCCAGTGCAAACATTTGTGGGCCACGATTCTCGCCGCTGATGCGGGTTCGTATGTTTCGCCCTCCACCAAGCCGGGATTCTTTCCGCCGTTTATGGTTGAGGACGACGAGCCGCTCCGTTTTGGCAGCGATTCCGAGGCGTGGTTTGAAGACGAAGCAGACGCGGCGGCCTTCGCGGATCAGACGACCTCATCGAGTCGTTCCAAAAAGAAGAAGTCGAAACCGGGCGAGGATGACCATGTCGATGACGAACCGCGATTTGAAGCCGCTCCGCGACTGAAGGAATGGGAAGTTCGACTCAGTGAACTTCGTAAAGAGATGCAGGGCGAAGAGTCGTCCGTTTCGGCGGCCGGTCGCGAGCGGCAGGTCTTCTATGAAATCGACGCCCGGGCGAGTGAAGAGGCAGGGCTGATTGTCATCCAGACCTCGCAACGCCAACGACGTGCGAATGGCGAATGGGGGAAACTCAAGCCGCTCAAGTTGCGTCCCGGCAAATTTGAAGAGATCGACGATGATGAAGATCGACGAATTCTCGCGCACATTGTCGGCGGAACTCCTGATCGGACCTCGCTGTCAGGGCAAGTGGCCGACAATCTCGCTGCGTTTCGTTATCGAGTCCCTCACGATCTGTGCCAACTCCTGCTGCCAGCCATCTGCGCCACCGGCCGGATCCGGTTGCTCGGTGACGATGAGCGCGTCACCGAGACGCTGTCATGGGACGCGGGTGCGCCTTGGGAACTGTGCTTGGCCGTCGAGTTTGAAGTGGACCAGCAAGTTTGGAAGTTGCGCGGCACGTTGCGACGCGGTTCTGAAAAAATGCCGTTGCGTGAGCCAGTGCTGGTCGTGCCGGGTGGTCTCGCCATCACGGACACGCAGGTCCGGCCGTTCCAAGATTTCGACGCTTATCCGTGGGTGACTCTGCTCCGTCGGAGCGACGAATTTCAAGTGGCCGCAGGCGAAGAACACGCACTCGTCGATCGACTGCTCGATATGCCCGCACTACCGAAGCTCGAGCTGCCGGATGAGCTGCGTCTGGAAGAAGTGGTCGTTGCCCCGCAGCCGATCGTGGTCGTTCACGCTCCCGGCCGATCGCGTTGGCATCAGGATCGACTCAAGGCGGAAGTGCTGTTCGATTACGACGGCACGCCCGTGCGCGGGACCAGCAGCCAATGGGCCATCGTTCAACGCAAGGCCAACCGCTGCCTCGTGCGTGATCGTCAGGCCGAAGCTTTGGCGTGGTCACAGTTGCAGGACGGCGGCTTCCGTCGGCTGCTCGATTATCGTCGCGGCCAGCACGACGCCGAGATCGCGGCACGTGATCTCGCTCCCGCTGTGCGCGCCCTCATTGCCGATGGCTGGCAAGTGAAAGCGGACGGTAAGCAAGTTCGACAAGCGGTCGATCTCAAATTCCAAATCAAATCGAACATTGACTGGTTCGAGTTGCATGCCGACGTGAATTTCGGCGGGGCACGTGTCACGTTCCCCGAGTTACTCGCAGCGTTGGCTCGCGGCGATGGCACGATCACGCTGGACGATGGTTCGCTGGGAATCCTGCCCGAAGAATGGATGGAACGCTACGGGTTGCTCGCCGGGTTGGGGGTCGCCGAGGGAGATCATCTTCAATTCACCAACGTCCAAGTCGGAATCTTGGACGCGCTGCTATCAACACAATCGACGGTTGATCTCGATGCCCGCTTCATCGAGGTCCGCGATCGACTTGCCGCCTTTGAAGGGATCAAGAGCGAACCGGAACCACTCTCATTTCGTGGAGAGCTTCGCCCGTATCAGCGCGAAGGACTCGGGTGGCTGCGATTTCTGGAAGAGTTTCAATTCGGCGGCTGTCTCGCGGACGACATGGGTCTCGGTAAGACGATTCAAGTCTTGGCGTTCCTCGAAGGGCGACGCAAGCCCGCGAAGAAACGCCAAACGTCGCTCGTAGTCGTCCCGAAGTCGCTGATGTTCAACTGGAAGCAGGAAGCCGAAAAGTTTACGCCCGAGATGAACGTACTCGAGTATTCCGGGCTGGATCGAGCCAAGCTGCGCGACGATTTCGGCAAGTACGACTTGATCCTGACAACCTATGGCACGCTGCGGCGCGATGTCCTCATTATGAAGGAAGTCGCGTTCGATTACGTGATTCTCGACGAAGCCCAAGCGATTAAGAACTCGGCATCGCAAGTGGCCAAGGCGACGCGACTGCTGCAAGCGCGACACCGCATCGGGCTGAGCGGCACGCCAATCGAAAACCATCTCGGCGACCTCTGCTCCATTTTTGAATTCCTCAACCCCGGCATGTTGGGGCGCAGTTCCGCGTTCAAGCTGCACGCGGCCGATCCGGAAAACACTGAGACCCGCCGCGTCCTAGCCGACGGTTTGAAACCGCTCATTCTGCGGCGCACCAAGCAAAGCGTGGCCAGCGAACTTCCCGAAAAACTGGAGCAAACCATCTTCTGCGAGATGGGGCCGGAACAGCAACGCCTCTACGACGAAATGCGAGCCCACTACCGCGACTCGTTGCTGGGAATCATCGAGGATCAGGGTCTGGCCAAGTCCAAGATGCACGTTCTCGAAGCATTGCTCCGACTGCGACAGGCCGCGTGTCATCCGGCGCTGCTCGACAAGTCATCGTCCGCCGACTCGAGTGCGAAACTCGATGTCCTCATCCCGCACATCGAAGAACTGATCGAAGAGGGCCACAAGACGCTCGTCTTCTCGCAGTTCACGAGCATGTTGGCGATCGTGCGAGAGCACTTCGACAAGAAGGGGATCGTCTACGAATACCTCGACGGCCAGACGCGCGACCGCAAGGAACGGGTCGAGCACTTTCAGTCGGATGAAAAGTGCGGAGTGTTCCTCATCAGTCTCAAGGCCGGGGGCTTGGGCCTCAATCTAACCGCGGCTGACTACGTGTTCATCCTCGATCCTTGGTGGAACCCGGCCGTCGAAACTCAGGCGATCGATCGCGCTCACCGTGTTGGTCAAACGCGGCAAGTTTTCGCGTACCGGTTGATCTGCAAGGGAACAGTCGAAGAGAAGATCGCCGAATTGCAGAAGCAAAAGCGAGAACTCGCCGATGCGATCCTCGAACAAAACAACTCGATCCTCCAAGACATGACCGCCGACGACCTGAAGATGTTGCTGTCGTGACTTGGCAATTGCAGTCGCACTCGCCAAGTCGGCCGATATACTCCTGCCGTTCCGATTTTCCTCGTGATTGAAAGAGTGAGACTTCTGCCATGGAAACTGCCCAACAAGACGAAGCGAAGTCGCTGATCGCCCGGATTCTCCAACTCCGAGACTCTCTTTGACTGGGCTGCCAAGCAACAACGCATCGCCGAGATCAGCACACACATGTCTGAATCCGACTTCTGGAGCAACCAGGAGAAGGCTCAGGCCACGATGAATGAGTTCAAGCAACTCAATGCTGCAATTAAGCCGATCGCCGAACTCGTCAAGGGAGCCGAAGACCTCGGCGTCATGCTTGAGTTTGCCGAAATGGGTGAAGACGTGGGTGCTGATGCGGTTACTTTGATCGCATCTCTCCACGAGCAGTTTGCCAAGGCCGAGCTTCAAGCGATGCTGTCCGGCCCACAAGACGGCAACGCCGCGTACATCGCCGTTCAATCGGGTGAAGGGGGAACGGACGCTCAAGACTTTGCCGAAATGCTGCTGCGCATGTATCAGCGCTGGGCGGAGAATCGTGGGTTCGCTGCGGAACTGCTCGATTCATCACCCGCTGAAGAGGCCGGGATTCACTCGGCCACGCTCATCATTCGCGGCCCGTTCATCTTTGGCCTGCTAAAGGGTGAGACCGGCAATCACCGTCTGATCCGGATGAGTCCCTTCGACTCCGCTCATCGCCGCCAGACCTCGTTCGCCGCTGTCGATGTCACTCCCGAGTTGGACGACAGCATCAACATCGATGTCGAATGGGACGACCCGAAGATCATCCGTGAAGACATCTGTCGAGCCAGCGGTGCCGGTGGCCAGAAGGTCAATAAAACTGACTCGGCTATCCGACTGACTCACCTGCCATCCAATGCCGTGGTCCAGTGCCAAAATGAACGAAGCCAGCACCAGAACCGGGCACTTGCTCGCAAAATGATGATTGCCAAGCTGTATCAATTGGAAGCGGACAAACGCGACGCAGAGATTTCCGCTCGACGCGGGCAAAAATCGCGCATCGGCTTCGGTGGTGAGACAATTCGCAGCTACGTCTTGCACCCTGAGTCGTACTGCAAAGACAACCGCTCCGAATACAAAACGTCTCACCCGCTGGCACTGCTGGATGGCGACCTCGATCCGTGGATCGAAGCCTACCTTCGCTGGGCGCTGGTGCAGAGTACGGCCACGTAGTCTTCGACTATACCCCGCGCGGCTCAAGATGAGAGATTGGCGAGCCGTATGCCCTTCAGGCTGCCGGTTCTTGATCGTGTCACAAGAAACCCGTGGCCTGGCGGCATGCGACCCGCCAAAAATACCTCACCGATGGATGTGTGAGGTAGAAGCGGCTCAGTGCCAGCAGGGCAACAAAAAAGCCTGTCGGCTTTGAGGCGACAGGCTTTCAGTTTTCAGGCATCAGAGCCAGCGATTACCAAGCGAAGTGAGCAAACGCCTTGTTTGCATCAGCCATGCGGTGAACATTCTCACGTTTCGTGATCGCTACACCTTCACGACGGTACGCGGCCAGCAATTCATCGGCCAGCCGACGACTCATTGGACGGCCCTTCTTGTCGCGACAGGCGTCCAAGATCCAGCGGATAGCCAGCGTCTGCTGTCGCTTCATGTTGACCGGAGTCGGCACTTGATAGTTCGCACCACCGACGCGCTTCGACCGAACTTCAATGGAAGGGCGGCAGTTCTCAACAGCAGTAATGAAGACATCAATCGGCTCGCGGTCGTTGACCTTCTCGGCGACCATGTCCATTGCCGAGTAGAAGACGTTCAGAGCCACGCTCTTCTTACCGTCATGCATCAGGCAGTTGATGAACTTGGAAGCGAGCTTCGATCCATAACGAGGATCGGGCTTCAACTGAGCACGACTGGCTGTAAAGCGATCAGCCATTGAGCAACCCTTCTTTTAACCTAGCGAATTCACGGGAAAAACTCGAACCATTCAGGCAACTTGCCAGGATGACCAACAAGGCCAAGCACGGCAGCTTATGAAACTCAGCACGCGATCAGCCAATCACTTGGGGCGTTTGGCACCGTACCGGCTGCGAGCCTGCATACGCTTGGCAACACCCAGTGTATCGAGCACACCGCGGATCACTTTGTAACGAACACCCGGAAGGTCACGAACACGACCGCCTCGGATGAGGACGATGGAGTGTTCTTGAAGGTTGTGGCCTTCACCGGGGATATAAGCCGTGACTTCCTTACCGTTCGAGAGGCGAACACGAGCCACCTTTCGGAGGGCGGAGTTCGGCTTCTTCGGGGTCACGGTCTTGACCAGCAAACAGACGCCACGTTTTTGCGGACATCCTTCCAACACCGGAGACTTCGTCCGTACGGGCTGGTGCTTGCGGGGCTTACGAATCAGTTGATTGATAGTCGGCATAGAGTCAGACCTGGTGCAATTCGTCGTCGAAACGGGCCAGTCGGGATCAGCGCGAACGCCGGGACTTTCCCCCCTAGTTCGCAGGGCCGGGGAGTGTAAGTGCCGATGCCCCAAAGTTCAAGCGACTTCCTCTGGAGTTATCGAGGTTGGAAAGCGGTTCAATTTGGTGTCGTAAACCACGGTACTCGCACCCTTCAGGCGCAGGAGGTTCTCTCTGCGAATATCAGAGGAACTACGAATTTTCCAAACCGGGCGGTCGGTACTCCGCAACGACTCGCCAGCAAACGGTTCCTGTTTTCTCAAGCTGCGGCGCGAGTCGCCATTGACCTGCCAAGACGCCTGAACATTTGAACCGTGCCAGGCCCACAGCGCGAGGGCGACTGCCAGTCCGAAGGCGATGGCAAACCCGATTTTGACCGCACTGTAGGGCCGTTCCCCGGAGACTTCCCCCGTGACCGCATTGATCATTACGCGATATGGCTTCTCTCGATACCGATAGGCCATCAGCCAGACCGGCAGGAGCAGGTGCTTGAATGTGATGGCGCCGTAGTTCGTCTGTTCGGACGAAACATTTTGAACATCGCCGCCAATTCGCTGGCGAACGTCGGCCGCCAAGGCCGTTTCCATGCAATGTCGCGCGGTCGTGAAGCCATCTTCCAAAGTCACGTCGTAGGTGCGTGCGAAAAATCCCGCGAGTAATTGCTGCGTGAAGGGGACGCACCGCACCAATGGCCACGGTTCGAGTCGCTCTACGAGCGACTCACTTTGGTGTTGAGCCGCGATGACCAGTACATCATCGAAGAACCGCTGGAACTCGCCGTCGGTGTAGCTCCAGCGGATGTGGCGTTCAGTTCGGCGGTTGTTTCCTGACCCCACAGTCACGTAGTAGTAGTCTCCGCGTTGTCCGGCGTAGCGGGTCGTCGTGAACGAGTCATACGTGAAGTACGGCAGGTAGACGCCGTTGAATTTGCCAGACGCTCCCAGCCGAATAAACTCGTTCGGTGCCCACCACAATGAACGGACCCATTCGCGCAATGCTTTCTTGGCGGCCTCTTCAGGAACCAGGAACGGCAAGACGCCATCGACAAATATCCTGTTCGGCGCATCGTGAATTTTGTCCCGTTGCAACGGCGATGCGCAGTACGGGCATTGAGAACTCGTCAGCGTCCCCTGAAAGACAACTTCGCCACCACACGACTCACAGCGAACGGCATGTTCGTCAGTCGCCACTTCGACCTGCTCATGCCCCTGCTCGTGCAGCCGTTTGAGGTTCGCGAGCATCTCCAAGTAGTCGCGTTCGACGATCATTGCGTCGCTGGGCAACTCGATCTGCTTGACCGTTCCACAAAAGGGGCATTGAAGACTCTGAGTCCCAATCGAGAACTCCAAGTCGGCGCCGCACTGTTCGCACGGGAAGATGCGGCCTCGGCCGTCATCGATCACCTCACCGACAGAACTGGCAGTCGCTTTGACCGACCGATCCGGCTGTGACGACGTTTTTGCTGAGTTCAATTCGTTCATGATGGCTTCAGCCTTCGGTGACACGATCAACGAACAACAACGCCAGACCGTAAGGAGCGTTCGAGAAATAACCGTCCCATTGTCGCCTTTCGCTCCGCGAAAGCCGACACTAATTTCTCGAACGGTCCTGACCTGAGCGAGGAGCGACGTGAGCCAATTCGCCCACACAGCGATTTGGCGTGTCTTCACAGGTGCCGATGCGACTCGTCGCGATCACTTTGTCGTGGAGGCAGGTTTGAGTTGCCACTGCTCGTCGAAGAAATCGGCGGCGACGACCTTGCCGGGGTAGCGGCTGTTGGCGGGAGTCTTCACATCCACGATGGCCCAGTCGGGGAGCTTCGGCACCTGGCGCGCGTTGTTCAGGTAGTCGTACTCGCGGTACGTGAAGCTGCTATTGAGGACAACGTACTTCTCGGGGTTGAGCGGGTTCGGGTAGATGGCGATCAGGGCGTGATGGCCTGCGTCGAATGAACGGTCTCCCACAACGACATCCTTCTCAGTCCAGCGAATTGGCAGCTTGTCGATGATCTTGGCCAGGACCGCATTCGATTTGGAATCGCCCCAGAGGACGAGGTTCGATGACGCGATGTCGGACTCAGTCACTTCGGTATCGCGTTTCACGACGGCATCACCTCGCATCTGTTGTCGCCAGTGAGTCACCGCGCGAGTGAACTCGCCCTTCGACCACTGATCGACGGCGGCCGAGCGACACGAGCCACTCGGCTGAACGAAGACGAACGAGTCGAGAAAGGCGTCGTCGATCGGGCCTTGCAACCCATGGCGCTTGCGCAGCCCGGTCGCCTCCCCTCGCTTCCAAGCTTTGCCATCGTGAACAAAGGTGAGCGTTGAGTCATCGCCTGCGATCTCCAGCGGTGAGCCACCGTCAATCGTCACGCGACGCACCGGGCGCGGCACCGTCTTCGGCGGGCGGAGCGTGAACGACGTGACGTTCTTGGCCACGACAGTCAAGCCGCCATCGGCCGACTTCACCGACACGCGGGCCTCTTCCCAGTGTTCCTTTAACCCCTCCACCGTCAGCCAGTGCATCCGGTTGTAACGCAGTGAATAGGTCACAAACTGGAGCGGCAGCGGCGAGCGGTCGATCCCCTTCGTCGCCCATTCATTCAGCTTGGCGTCGATTTCCTTGGCCGAATCGGGATGGATTTTATGAGCCGTCATCGGGCCGATGATGTGCAGCAAGTCCATTCCCTCACGCTTCAATGCCACGGCCATGATGTCGGCCGCTTGCTTCTGCTTGTCGATCTCACCGCTGTAGGCAATGGTCGGCAGGTGAGCTAGGTTCGCGGCGTAGCCCGTGCAGTCGTACATCCGCCACAGTTTTTGTTCGTACCACGTCGGTGTGAGCGTCTCGCTTTGGAAGACTTTCAAAAAGTCGGGCGTCTCTGAGAACCCGGCCCCCGGGTTCGCGGCGAACCACAGGTCGGGGTAATGCACGGCAAACTGCCACACGGCGGCTCCTCCCATCGAAAAGCCGCGCACCGCGATTCGATCGTTGTCGACTCGGTAGTGCTTGCGAACCGCATCGAGTGCCTCGAACGAATCGATCTCACCCGCCAGTTTGTTCGCGTTGCAGAAGCGCCCGTAAGGATGCAGCACGATGGTGTCGGCCTGTGCGATCTGGCCATCGTTCTTCAAGCGATCGTTGAGGAAATTGACCTCGCTCAAATTTTCGCCTCGACCGTGGAACCAGAAGTCGAGCCGATGTTTTTCCCCGCCATCAAACTTGTAGGACGCAGGGATGAGCAGCCCGATCGGCTGGACCGTGCGATCCAATTTGGAAACGTAACCGCGCACGACTCGCCCGGTCTGCTTTGCCCACGGAGCATCGCCCGCCAGCAATTGATCGGCTCGCTCTTGCCCTGCTTTCAACAGCGATTTGCCAACCGCGACTTCCTTCGGTTCAAAGAACTCGCGATACTGCAGTGCCTGATCGACGGCGCGGTGAAAGATGAGGACATCGGGCAAGAGGTCCATCGCGAGCGGCGACTTCGACTGACGCAACTTCTCAATGGTGGAGTTCAGCGCATCAAGCCCCGCAATCAGTTCCGCATGATCGGCGTCAGAGACTTCAACGCCGATCTTCGGGATGCGCCGCACGGAATCAGCCGTGTTGTCAGCGGCTCCATCGGCCCAACTCACCCCGCTCGTGAATGCCATCACGAACGCAGTCACCAGGAATGCGCTCCAAGCGTGCTTGCCATCTGTCATCGTGAACCTCTCTTCGCCAAGGGGCTGTTCCAGAACAAGTTCGTGGGACGGGCACTCCTGTCACGCCCGATAAAAGTCGGGTGTCCCACCCTACGCCGACTTTTGTCGGTCACGTCACTCCTGCCCGTCTCTACGAGATCAACGAGTCGAGGCAGACGCCTCGACTTCGCGAACAGCCTGTGAGTTGGTGGGAAAAAATCAAGGCAGCACGATGATCTAGGAAAGAGATCTTCGGGCGAGAGTGGCTTCAGAACCCCCCGCCAACAGGTGCGGCAGGCGCACCCCCGCTCTGCGGCGCAATGGGCTGCGGCTTGGCAACCGGTCCAACTGCTGGCTGGTTGTTGTCGAGCCGATCACGGCGCATGGCATAGCGGATCGGGAACGATGGCCAGACCGTATTGGGATAGGCGGCGGTCTTGTCACCGAGTCGCTCGTACTTGCCATCAAAGGCGTGAGCGACCAACTGCTTCGTGTCGGTGTCTTGAAAGACGTTCCAGCCGTATGGTTTTTCAGTCACGTACTGCATGAAGCCAATCCACTGCCGGTCTGGGGCCATCCCAAAAAAGTTGGCTCGCTCGGGCTTGAAGCCAAGGAACTCGCGAGGAAACGGTGCGGTGTGCAGGGCCACCAACAGGAAGGCCATCGTCAGGTAGCCCGTGGCCGCGCCGAACAACCACTTGCCTGCTGTATCGACTGTGGAGGGAAGCCCGATGTAGATCTGAACCAAGTGTTCCGAACCCAATCGGAGGGCAAACACGAAGGCGGTGAACAGCCCGACCAACGCGATCACGTCCATGAAGTGTCTGTATCCGGGGGAAAACCCTTCGAGGATTGCAGCCACTTGCTCGAAGTAGTTGGTGGCGATGAGAGCCGAAAGCAGCACGCACAGAAACGAATGCACAGCCCCCCACGCTCCCTCGTTGGAAACGAAGTATGCGGTGGCACCCATCACAGCGAGGCATAGAATGTCGATCATGGAGAATCACCCTAAGTGGCGAGATTTCAAAAACAGTGCGTCACAAATTCCGCATCGACAGAACGGACAAAATGGCGCGTGAGCAACCTCACGCCACCCTCACTTCACAGCCTTGAGCAACTCTTCGATCGAAGTCGTCCCCTTCACAACCAGCCGCAGTCCTTCTTCTCGCATGTACAGCATTCCATTCTTGCGAGCTTCGGCCTTGATGGCGGTCATATTGGGATTGTCGCGGATCAAATCGCGGAGCCGATCCGTGATCAGAAACAGCTCGAACAAGCCAACCCGCCCCGAGTAGCCCAGTCCGTTGCAAGACGGGCAGGTCGCCTCGGAACTCTCGGGCGGTCGATAGAACTTGTCCACCTTATCTGCGGGAAGACCAGCCTTTTGGAGCAGGTCGGCTGACGGCTTGTAGGCTTCCTTGCAGTCCACGCAGAGCTTGCGAATCAAACGCTGACCAAGAATCGCCGAGATCGAACTGGAGAGCAGAAACGGTTCAACGCCCAGGTCAATCAGTCGGAACAGAGCGGCGATGGTGTCGTTGGCGTGCAGTGTGGAGAACACCATGTGACCGGTGTTGGCCGCCTGACAAGCGATCTTGGCGGTCTCACCATCGCGGATTTCGCCGACCATCACGATGTCCGGGTCTTGACGTAACACGCTGCGCAGCGAGCCTGCAAAAGTTTGTCCCGCCTTCGTGTTGATCTCGATCTGAGTCACGCTGGGCATCCGGTACTCGACGGGATCTTCGATGGTGATGATGTTGTTTTCGAGGGCGTCGATTTCTTGAAGGCAGGCGTAGAGCGTCGTCGATTTACCTGCGCCCGTGGGACCGCAGGTAATCATCATGCCGTGAGGTTGATGGGCGACCGCTTGAATCTGTTCGATCAACTGCTTTCTCATGCCGAGGTCTGACAGCGTCTTGGCGGTCGCTCCCTTGTCGAGGATTCGGATGACCATCTTCTCGCCACTTTGCAAACCTTGGGTGGCGACGCGGAAGTCGATCTCGCGGTTCTCCATCTCGGCGCGGAAGCTTCCGTCTTGAGGCTTCCGGCGTTCGGTGATGTCCATCGCCGAGAGGACTTTGAAGATGTTGACCAGCGCGTCGCCGGTACTACGATCAAAGGGTTCCGACGGATACATCACACCATCGACGCGCAACCGCACCGAGGTCTCGCCCTCCTTAGGCTCCAAGTGAATGTCGGTCGTTCGTCGGAGAATGGCGTCGTAAACCAACTCCTTTGCGGCGAGATAGGCCTGCGAATTCTCGACCTGTTTCGATCGATCCGCTTCCCCGGCCCCCTTGGTGGAACGGCCGATGAGCCGGATCGGAGGACCAGAGATCGACTCGCGCGCTTCGCGCGTTCCAACGTGAAGTCCGAGTTTCGCCAAGACTCGCAGCCCCACCTTCCTGAGATGTTTCGGCGTCAGAACACGCGCCGATTCCGGGACGCGCTTGTTGCGTTCAGCGACGAACAATCCCATCGGGATGGCATAGCCCGCCGTCATCGCAATAAACGCCAAGCTGAAACTGGGACAACACAACGACAGGACGAATCCCGCCAATCCCGCGAGCAATACGATTGTGTTCCACATGTCCGGGCGGACCTTCAACGAATGAGCATCGTCGTTGATCCAGCCTGCCGTCCAACTCCACAAGACGAAGAGTGCCAGCAAATAGGCCAGCTTCCCTTGATGCAAATACGAGGACTTGAGTACCGCATTCGTGGGGTGGCTGCCTCGGTAAAACAGTCCACCGGGCGCGGAAGGGAACGCATTGGGATCGCGTCCCGCAACTGCGGCCACGGGTGCCGCCGCCGCAGGAGACGCTGGTTGCTGAGCGGTTGCCTCTCCCCGCACACACAGGATCGAGAACAACACCAGTGCGGCAAAAAGAGGTCGAGATAACACAGATACAATCCTTGCCAAGGCGATTACACGAACGAAAAAAGTTGCCTGACCCATACCAACCCGAAGTGTGAACGAGGGTGTCGATAGATTTCGCCCTCGTTCACACTTCGGGTTGGTGTATTCGGGTAAGCCATTTCTTCCCGTTCGCCTTACGAGCGATGCTTCACAACCATACAACAAGAAGACACAACGCGACGAGTTGTCTCGGAGGTGGGCGGGAGTCTACTCGATGAACGGAAGCAGCCACAAACCAGAGAAGCACCAGAAATGGGGATGGTTTCTAGCTGATCTCAAATTGCCGCGCTATCACTCCCCGAGCAATTGCAATTCCTCGCACGGCCGAATGGTCTGTTGAATATAGTGAAGACGAGCACTGTTCATTTCGATGGGCATCGTCTCAATTGCTACCACCGACACGATACGCATCGTTGGAACAGTGGTTGCCGCTGATTCACTCTTCGCGAACTTCGTGAATGCTACAAACCCGCGATTCATGGCATAAACTGGGTTCAACCGATGCAAGTGACAACCTGAAGTGGCGGCGGAAAAGGCCGGTCTCGTGATTCTCGGGAGGGGCATCGCCCGCACGGTTCAACGACGAACTTTCGTTGAAGTCGGCGAGCAGGTCTTGTGACAATTTCGGACGATCGTGGGAGTTCGAGTGGCTTGAGCTCGGCGGTCGTAATTTGCTTTTTTCAGAAAGGTGACGGACTCCAATGACGAAGCGAACAATGGCGTGGTGCGTGCTGGCGGTATGCGGTTGGGCGGGAGCGGCGATGGCGGGGAGTCACGGCAAGTGCTGTGATCCGGTCTCGGCGCAGATGCAGCAGCAATGCTGTCAAGGAACATTGCTGCCGTATCACGTTGCACTGCGTCGCGCCGATGATGCGACTCGGGCCGAAGCGGTACTGGCCGCGACGACTCAGCAGCGAGACAGCCTTCAAGCGGAACTCGCCAAGTTGAAGGCTGAGTTGCAATCGGCGGTGGCGGAGAGAGACAAAGCGAAAGGAGAAGCCGCTGCGTCCGCGAAGGTTACTGCGGAACAGATGACACTGGCCAAGGCCGCTCAAGCCGACGCCGTGGCCTCGAAACAAGCGGCTGCGGAAGCGACGAAGGCCAAGGTCGCTGCTGATGCCGTTGCGGCAAAGTCCAAAGAGGACGCGGCCAAGCAAGTCGCGGCGGCTCAAGCGGAAGTGAAGCAGGCCGTGGAAGCGACCAAGGCCGCAGACGCTGCGAAACAGTCGGCGATGGCCGAGGCGAAGAAGGCTGTCGATGAAGCCGCGCAACTCAAGCAGAAGCTCGACGCGGCCATGAAGGCGGCTGAAGCGAAGGCTGCCGAAGAAAAGAAGAAGGACGCCGCTGAGAACAAGGACGAAAAGAAGAGCGACGACAAGCAGGATGAGGAAAAGAAAGACGGAGATCAGAAGGAACCGCCCAAATCAGAAGACTGACCAACCGATAAGGCCGGTCACTCGGTGAATATCGACGAATTGAAACAGCCCCGGACCAAATTGGTCCGGGGCTGTTTTGTTACGTGCCATTGGGCTGACGCCGCCCGGCTCACCAAGACTCGAACTGGAGCAACATCCGATCGGTACGACGGCCTTCAGACGCTCGTCGAACACGGCGGTGAAGAGCGAATTATGGCCTCCCAGCCGCAATGCTCCTTGCCACAAACTAAAGTCAAGCAAACGACCACGGAGCAAATCTGAGCAAAGACCTCGCAAGGGGTGACTCACGCCCCCTGCGGGTCTGCTCACCATCCAACGCGAGCCAATTCAGCGCGACGTGCGGAACGGGCCGGCGGGAAGGGCCTCAATGTTCATGAGGTTTGGCTCGGCGAGTTGATCCCAACCGAAGCGGACGGCGGCCGGTTCGGCGATCTTGTCGCTCGACACGAGGACCGAGTTGCCGTCGATCGTCGCCGTGGCTTCCACGAAGTCGCCCTCTTGGCCAGCGATCGTGAACCACGACAGTGGCTTGTCGTCGCGTGACTTCAAGCCGCCGCCAACATGATCGAACTCGATGCGGACCTTGTTCCCTTCGACCTTCATCGACTTGTAGAGCGGTCCCGAATAGACCAGTCCCTCTTTGCCGTAGGTCTTGGCCAGCGCCCACAGCGCCAGTCGCTTGCCGACGTCCTGCTTGTTCTTCGGATGGATGTCGGTCAGGTGCGTGATGTCGGTCGTGACCGCCATGCCGGTGTTCTTCAGGGCGAGCGTCTTGGTCTGAGCCTCCCAGATCTGAGGCAGCAGGAACTGAGGATCGGTCGGGCCGTACTTATACGGAGCGAGCTGCACGAACAGGAACGGGAAGTCGCCCTGATTCCACACGGTTCGCCAGCCGTTGATGAGCGCGTGCATCCGCTGTTCATAGGCCACTCCTTGGCCCCGGTTGGATTCACCCTGATACCACAAGGCTCCGCGAATACCGAACGGCTGAACGCCATGCACCATGCCGTTGTAGAGATGCATCGGAGCACCGGCGTTTGGCTGGACTCCCTCGGGCTTGGCTTGTTGAGTCTTCACTTGCTCGGCGATCGGCTTGAGCGATTCGACCGACTCGAAGCCGACGATGGGTGTCCACGGCTCGATAGCCGTCCCGCCCCATGAGGTGTTGATCAGCCCGACCGGCACGTTCAGTTCCTTGTGAATGTGCCGACCGAAGAAGTACGCCACGGCCGAGAAGTTACCGATCGTCGCGGGCGAACACTCGGACCATTCGCGGTCGAGCACCACTTCATCCTGTGGCGTGACGGCGGGAACCTTCCGGACGTGGAACAGACGAATGTTGGGATACTTCGCCGCTGCGATCTCTTCCTGTGGATTGTTGGAGGCCGAGACCGGCCATTCCATGTTCGACTGTCCCGACGCCACCCAGACTTCGCCGATCAGGATGTCGGTCAGCTTGATCTCGTTCTTTCCCTTGACGATCAGTTCGAGGGGGCCTCCTCCGGCGGTCATCTCCTTCAATTTCACCGACCACTTGCCATCCGCGCCCGCTTTCGTCGAAGTCTTGTTGTCGCCGAGCGAGACCGTCACTTCTTCGCCCGCATCGGCCGTGCCCCAGATCGGCAGCGGCAGCTTCTGTTGCAAGACCATGTGGCTCGCAATGACCTTCGGCAGTTTGACATCAGCCCGCGCGAAACCGCTCGCGCCCAACAGGCTCATCACCGCCATGACCAACTTCGACCAAGATCCGACTCGTCTCATGATGCTTCCTCGGAAGGGGTGCTGTTCGGCCGCCAGATTCGGCGGCGCGCCACGCGCCCATTGGTAATGGCGGTGACCTCGCAGCGTCAATGCAACGATTGCGCTCTACCTCGCACGGCCATGAGTGATGTGCCCGACAAAACGACTGTAGTCCCGTCGCTCCGCCGACGGGACGTGTACGGAGCGCACGTTTCCCGAATCAATCACGCACTGTACAGCACGTCCTGCCGGCGGAGCGTCAGGACTACGGTCGTTTTGTCAGGCGCGCCATGAGTGAGATGTTTTAGGCAAGCCGTGTTCCTTCAGGCCACGGGTTTCTGGCCTCAATCAACCACGCGCAGTCTGACGGCATACGGCTCGCCAAGCGCTCCCTCTCAGCAGACTGAGGAAGAGTGCCATCATCTTTGACAACCCAAACCTCGGATCAGGCGTTGAAACTTCGTTCGTAGAAAGATGGAACAGGACTGGTTAGCATCCTGCCCCGCTTCGCCCGTCGAGTTCTCAACGGGCCGTCATTCGCGGCATTCAGGAGCTGTTGGCAGGGACGCGCGGAATCTCCAATCTTCTTCAATGGTGGACACAACGATGAGTAACGAAGGAAACGCAGCCGTCGCGCCCAATGCGCAGCGTCTGTTGTGGGCGGGCTTCATGGCGATCCTCGCGGCGGGCGTGGGCTTTGCCATTCGCGGCGGGATTTTTGACAACTGGAAAGCGGCGTTCAATTTCACCGATTCTCAGTTGGGTGCCATCGGGGGAGCCGGATTCTCGGGCTTCTGTTTCGGCATCATCATTGGCGGCGTGCTGTGCGACAAAATCGGGTATGGCAAGCTGGTCGCAACCGCTTTTCTGCTGCACGTTCTTTCTGCCGTTGTGACCTTTGGAGCTTCGACCCCTGAGAACGCCTACAGCATGCTGTACTGGGGCATGTTCCTGTTCGCCCTCGCCAACGGCTGCCTCGAAGCAGTCGCGAACCCGCTCATCGCAACCATTTTCCCCAACAACCGTACTCACTACTTGAACATCCTCCACGCCAGTTGGCCCGCCGGTTTGATCCTCGGCGGTGCGCTCGGCTGGATTCTTGACGACCGCATGAAGCTCGACTGGAAGCTCCAGTTGTCGCTCTATCTGATCCCAACCGTGATCTATGGCGTGATGTTCCTCGGCCAGAGCTTTCCGAAATCGGAAGCGTCTCAGAAGGGCCTCAAACTGGGCGACATGCTCAAGGACGTGGGCCTGCTTGGCGGCTTGGTCGTCTGCTTCCTGGTCTCGATGTTCTTCGGTGACGTGTTGAAGCCGTTGCTCGGGGAAGACAACGCCAAGTACGTGGGCTATGCCGTCGGGGGGGGGCTGCTGATGGCAGTCGGCGTCGTAACCAAGTTCTCGATGGGATCGGTACTGCTGTTCGTGCTGTTCATCGCTCACGCGCTGGTCGGTGCGGTTGAGTTGGGAACCGACGGTTGGATTCAGAACATCACCGGCAACATCCTCACGTCTGAGCAAGGCAAGGTGCTGTTCGTCTTCACGTCGGCCCTGATGTTCGCCCTGCGGTTCTGTGCCGACTTTATCGAGAAGAAGATCGGGCTATCTCCGGTCGGAATCCTCCTGCTCAGCGCCATCTTGGCATGTGTCGGATTGAACCTCACCAGCGGCATCAATACGTTTGCGGGAGCCGTGGTGGCTCTGACCGTGTACGGCATCGGCAAGACGTTCTTCTGGCCGACCATGCTCGCCGTGACTTCCGACCGCTTCCCGCGCACGGGGGCGATCGCCATCAGCATCATGGGCGGTATCGGCATGATGTCGGCCGGTTTGGTGGGGTCGCCGGGGCTCGGCTACTCGAAGGACCGGTTCTCGGGTGAAGCATTGAAGGTTGCGGCCCCTGCGTCATTCGATGAGCTGAAGAACGCTCAACCCAGCAAGTTCCTCTTCTTCGGAGACGTGTTCGGTCTGGACGGCAAGAAGTTGGGAGCCGCTCAAGAGAAGTTGAACAAGGCACGCGAGACCGCTGCTGACAGCAACGCGGCTCTGGCGACGTTGACTGCCGACGAGAAGGCGCTCGTCGAGTCGAGCATCACCGGTGATCGCAAGACGCTCCGCGCCGACTCGTTTATCCCCGGCACGATGGCGGTGATTTACCTCGCCCTGATGATCTACTTCAAGGCGATCGGCGGCTATAAGGCCGTGAAGATCGATAGCGGGACAGCACTGGGGACAGCGGAAAGCTGATCTTTCATTCCATCGAGTGAAGATGACTGAACGATTGAACTTTCCCACAGCCGGGAGTGTCTGCGAAGATGCTTCCGGCTGTTTTTTTGGGATGGTATCCCTCTCGCGGTCGGTAATGAGACATCCTTGGTGAGCCGGGGGCTGACGCCACCCGGCTCACCAAGACCGGCTTTGGGCAAATGCCTCACATTGGACCGCGCGAGATATAACCCAATCGTGTCTATTAATAATAATGTGACCAACGCGACATGACGACCTCTTCCCCTCAACGTGAGTTTGCCATCGAGATCGTTCGCAAATTGCGGGCGGCCGGGTACGAGGCACTCATGGCGGGCGGGTGTGTTCGAGACCTGCTGCTCGGTCGCGAGCCGCAGGACTACGACGTGGCCACGACCGCACGGCCCGAGCAGGTTCGCACGCTGTTCGGCCACCGACGGACGCTGGCGGTCGGTGCGAGCTTCGGCGTGATCGTGGTCCTGCCGCCACGCGGGAATGACGCCGGGCAGGTCGAGGTCGCGACGTTTCGTACCGAGGGACCGTATCTCGACGGAAGACGCCCCGAGAGCGTCGCGTTCTGTACTCCCGAGGAAGACGCCCAGCGGCGCGACTTTACGATCAACGGGATGTTCTACGATCCGATTGAGACTCGTGTGTTGGACTTCGTCGAGGGCGAGGCCGATCTCGCGGCGCGCGTCATCCGAGCCATCGGCGATCCGCACGATCGGATGCGCGAGGACAAATTGCGGATGCTACGGGCCGTCAGGTTCACGGCGACGCTCGACTTTGAGCTCGATGAAGTGACCGCTGCTGCTGTCCGCGAGATGGCCGATCAAATCACCGTGGTCAGCGCCGAACGGATCGCTCAGGAACTGCGTCGGATGCTGGTCGATGCCCATCGCCGCCGCGCGGTCGAGCTATGCGACGACGTTGGTTTGCTCGCCGTGATTCTGCCGGAACTTGCCGTCGAATCTTCTGACTTTCTGAGCGGGGGACGTAAGTCCCCTGGTTCTTGGATCGCCGATTAAAACATAAGCGAAGAACCAGGGGACTGACGTCCCCCGCTCAGAAAGAGGACGGGTGAGCTGACGCTCGCAATGCTGTCGTTGCTGGAGGCTCCGTCGTTCGAGCTGGCGTTCGCGGCACTGCTCCATTTGTTGCCATCCAAACCGACCGCTCACGACCTCTGCCGACGGCTCAAGCTTTCCAACGATGAGACCGATCGCATCGTGTGGCTCATCGCGCACCAGGGCGATCTCAGCGAAGCCCCCTCGTTATCGCTGGCTCGTCTCAAACGAACGCTGGCTCACCCGTATCGCGACGATTTGCTAAGTCTACTGCGCGTCCACCGCCTCGCCCTGGGAGCCGACATGCAGCCGGTCCTGTTCGTGGACGAGTACCTCGCACGAACGCCGCAGTCGACAATCGACCCGCCGCCGCTCATCACGGGCGACGACTTAAAGCAACTCGGCTTGAAGCCCGGGCCTGACTTCAAGCCGCTGCTCGATGCCATCCGCGACGCCCAACTCAACGACCAGATCAGCACGCGCGATCAGGCTCTGGCACTGGCGAGAACTTCGTTGGCGCACGGCTGAAATCACGCTGGTTGTCTCTTGGAGAGCCGTTTGCAAACTCCGGATACCTCTGAAACAATCCCGCCGCAAATCAGGGCCAGTTTTAACTGGCAGACTCCTTCTCTTACGGAACAGTTCTCATGGCGAATGACAAGGTGCGCATCGCGATCATCGGTGCGGGGTTGGTGTCCGACTTTCATCATGTGCCGGGGATCAAGCTCGATCCGCGTTGCGAACTGGCGGCGGTCTGCGATCCGAATGAACAGTTGCTGGACCAGCGGAAGAACGAGTGGGGACCGGCCAAGTACACGACGAAGTACGAAGAGATCGCCAGCGACCACGACATCGACGCCGTGATCATCGCCACGCCGAACTTCACGCACCGCGACATCGCGCTGGCCTGCATCGACGGTGGGAAGCATTTGATGTGTGAGAAGCCGCTCGGCGTCAGTTATGGCGAGGCGGCTGAAATGTATCAGGCCGCGAAGGCCAAGGGCGTGCGGCACATGACCGCGTTCACCTACCGCTTTGCTCCGTCGATGCGTTACCTGGAACACCTCGTGAAGAGCGGAGCACTTGGCGAACCGAGGCACTTCCGCAGCCAGCGGTTTCTCGATCTTCCCGAGACCAGTTGGGGCTGGCGTCAGTACAAGAAGCTGGCCGGAGCAGGTGACCTGTACGACATGACGATCCATCGGATCGACTTTGCCCAAAACCTGATGGGGCCGATTCAGTCGGTGTGTGGCGCGGTGAAGACGTTTGTCCCGCGTGACAAAACGGCCGACGGTAAGTCGTGCGATCCGTCCGAGGTCGATGACTGGTCAGCCTTGATTGGCACGTTTGCCTCCGGCGCGGTCGGCGTCTGGGAGGGCAGCACGCTCATGAAGGGACACCACAACAGCGGCGTCGGCTTCGAGTGGGCCGAGGTCAACGGCAGCGAAGGCTCGGCGGTGTATCAGCTCGTCGATCCGAACTACATCCTCGTCGGCAAGCACGGCGGCACGATGGAAAAATCACTCGTCCCCGCTGAGTTCATGAAACCGGAAGGCAGCCCCCGCAACCCGGCGGATGGGAAACCGAGTACCGTGTTCCGCTATGACCTCGTGTACGAACTGGTCAGCGCGATCGTCGAAGGCCGAGACGCCAGCCCCGGCTTCGATGACGGTGCGAGTGCCCAAGCGGTCGCCGACGCCACGCTGCAATCCTTCACCGAACGAAAGTGGATCGACGTACCGCAGTGCTGAGTCCAACTTGCGGGGAACGATACTTCACACGGTTGGTTGCTTTGCGTCCCTCTGAACTACACCCGTTTTGCAAATTGTTCTCCAAGGAAAGTCCTGACTCATGAGGTTCATCGCGTCTCTCGTTCTGTTACTGGCTCTTGCTGCCGCGCCGCTGGAATTGCACGCCGCGCATCCGTTTTTGTGCTGCGACCACAACGGGGGGAAGGTCTGCGCCGTCACTGCTGAGGGAGTGATTGAGTGGGAGTATGCGTGCAAGGCACCCCAGGATTGTTGGCGGTTGGCGAATGGAAACTATTTGATTGGTTTCTTCAGCGGGGCGGTCGAAGTCACACCGACGAAGCAAGTGGTGTGGGAATATAAAGCTCCCGAGAAGACCGAAGTCCATGCTTGTCAGCCGCTCAGTGACGGGCGTGTCCTGATCTGCGAATGCGGGACGAGTCGGCTGCTCGAAGTGGACCGCGCGGGAAAGATTGCCAAAGAGATCAAGCTGACGACGACGCCCGAGGTGAAGGTTCACAACCAATTTCGCGGTGCGAGAAAGACCAAGGACGGACACTATCTCGTCTGCTTCAAGGGCGAAGGAAAGGTAGTCGAACTGGACGGCGACAGTCGCGTCCTGCGAACGATCAATGTTCCCGGTGATCCTCACGAGGTCGTCGCATTGCCGGACGGGCACCTGCTCATCACCTGCGGAGACGGGCACAAGGTCATTGAACTCGATGCCCATGAGAAAGTGGTCTGGGAACTCAACGAGAACGATCTGCCGGGAAACATGCTGCGGCTCATGGCCGGGTGCCAGCGGTTGCCGAATGGGAACACAGTGTTCTGCAACTACCTCGGCCACGGACACATCGGCAAGCAACCGCAGTTTTTTGAAGTGACTCGCGACAAGCAAGTCGTCTGGCAATTTGACGACCACGCTCACTTCAAGACGATCAACCAGATTTTCGTACTCGACCAGAACGGCGATGCCGTCCGTTGACAGATGACGATGAGGGGATCTCGACAGGTGTCGCGTCGTCCTTTTCATACCTGACGCGGCCACAGGTGAGGCATTGGCGAGCCGCATGCCGTCAGGCTGCGGGTGCTTGATTGAGGCCGGCAACCCGTTGTCTGACGGCACACGGTTCGCCAAGAACAGCTCAACATTGGTTGCATGAGGTACATTTCTCGAACGACGGCCTTTCAGCATGCAGCGGCCAGCAAAGTTTGGCGCGGAATGACAAACAGTGAAATCGAATCACACACCGGCGGAGGAGAGCATTTCCGGGCCATCGAGCTTGGCGCTCGCGGTGCGCGTGGATCGGGTGTGCCGCTGGTTTGAAGATGAGTGGAACGCCGGGCGTCGTCTGCGGTTGGAAGACTGTCTTACAGAGTTTGACGAGTCGGTGCGGGATGCCTTGCTGGTTGAGTTGATCGCGCTCGAAGTCGAGTTACGGATGAATGCGGGTGAGTCTCCGGTGGCGGACGAGTATGTCAGCCGCTTTCCCGCAGCGCAGTGGGCGGTCACGCTGGCGTTCCAAGATGCGATCAGGCTGGGACCACTGCAGGCTTCACACCCAGACGCCGCCCCCGACGAACACTTCGGCGATTTTCGGATCGTCGGTGAAATCGGCCGCGGCGGAATGGGGGTCGTGTACGAAGCGATGCAGGAGTCGCTCGGGCGTCTGGTCGCATTGAAGACGCTGCCGCACTGTTTCGACGCGCGCGACGACAGGCGGCGGCGTTTTCAGCGTGAAGCCCGCGCGATTGGGCGGCTACATCACAGCAACATTGTAGACGTGTTCGGCATGGGTGAACACGAGGGAATCTCGTTCATTGCCATGCGTTTGATCGACGGCGTCGGATTGGATGGAATGATCGCCGCGTGTCACAGCAAATCGGGGCAACACCGACTGACCCCCGAGTCGAACGCCGGACAGCTCACCTCGTTGAAATCGGATGTGGAAACCTCTGACGCAGCCACATCACCCTCGACCGCGTTTCACTTTCCAACATCTCCCTCGGACACTTCAGACGCGCCGCCACTGTCTTTCGCGAAGTCTCAGACGCCCTCGAAGCACCTCGCAGACGAGTCGAGCTTTCGGTCGCTGA
>JAYVDI010000071.1:0-21921 GCA_043749505.1 Schlesneria sp.
CCCGGCTGGCTCACTCTCTGGCGCGGCCTCGACAAACTCCTCCTCGCCATCAGAGGATTCGTCGCAATCAACCAAAGATGTGGGTAAGTTCAAGCGCTCAAAGCGAGCTGGTCCCATCCTACGCTGAAAAGGACCATGGCACTGCGGCGGCCCGACACGTCGTGGCGAAAGGAACAGGTGATTGGTACAACCTCGCCCATTCTGACTTTGCCTTAAGAGGAGTGGCTCGATGAGCTGGTTCGGCACGAAGGACTGGAATGTCATTGCGATCATCTTCGAGCATCGCGAGCTGTATCGCGTCAACGGCAACCGCAGTAAGGGCGGCGCGGCAGTGAAGAGCCGCGATGGGGCGAAGAATCACGAACGAACCATCTTCTGGGCTGTTTTCGACCAGAAGCGAGCGTTCGTGGAAGGGGAGCCGGGCAAGGGACAAACGAGCGTTGCCCCTGAAATTGTTCAGCGGTTGAGAAAAGAACTCTCCACGAACATGACCGTCCAACAAATCCTCGGCATCCTCGAACGGGGTGATTTGGCGATGGCCGCCAAGCCGCTCGTCTGGGCGGGCTATCCCAAGTCCGAACAGAAGTCGATGGATGACGATTAGAATCGCATAGGACGGGCAAGAGTGCCCGTCCTACATTCTTACCAAATGAATGGAACTAACCGTGTCCCGACCGACTCATGCACCGCAGCCGCTTCCCGAACCGAGCACCAAACTGGCCGAAGGCTGGCACTGCCTGCATCTCTACTACCGCGTGGATCAAGCCGCGCTGAAGCAATTGTCGGAAGCACAACTGGCTGAGGGACGTGAAGTCCTCGTTCACCTGCTCGATTCCGAACGGCCCGGCGCGCCGCAGCGACTCCAAACGTCCATCGTCTCGGGTCACAAGGCCGATCTCGGTTTGATGGTCATGGACCCCGACCCGCTTCTGATTGATGGTATTCGTCAGGGAGTCCGTTCGAGTCCACTCGGTTCGGTGCTGATCCCGACCTACTCGTTCGTATCGATCACGGAAATCTCGGAGTACGTGCCGACGATTGAGCAGTACTCGGAACGGCTGCGCCATGAAGGAGTCTCACCCGACGATCCCGCTTACGCCGCGAAGGTCGCTGCCTACAGCCAGCGGCTGCCGATGATGAACCGCCAGCGGTTGTGCCCCGATTTTCCGGTGTGGCCCGTCACTTGTTTCTACCCGATGAACAAGGCTCGTCACCCGATCGCCAACTGGTTCACCGAACCGTTCAGCGTGCGTTCCGGTTTGATGGCTGAACACGCGACGAGCGGAATGAAGTTCGCCGGTAAGGTCTCTCAACTCATCACGGCCTCAACGGGCTTCGACGATTGGGAGTGGGGCGTGACGCTGTGGGGACGAAACCCCGCGTACATCAAGGACATCGTTTACACGATGCGCTTCGACACGGCCTCCGCCAAGTACGCCGAGTTCGGCCCGTTCTACATCAGCTACCTGATGCCGACGGCGGATGCGCTCGATCACCTCCAAGTGTGAGGCGCAAGTCGAGCGGCAGAAGTTGTCATACCCGCAATTGAAGCCTGACGCGCAAGCGTAAGGACGCTCGACATCCGAACCTTCGCTTGCGCGTCAGGCTTCGATGGGTCTGCTTTTTCTTGCCGGTTGCGCGCGTCGTACAGCCCCTTCCTTGATGCGTTTGGAATGTTTGGCCCCGCTTGGGATTGTCAGCAGTTGTCCGACATGGTGCGCGCTCCGCGCTCGCCGTCCGTCCAATGTGTGAGGTCGTGTGACACACGATCCCCTGGCTCTTGAACAGCGGTCGTGCCGACTCTGCGGATCGATTGCCAACGCGTGATGCCGAGCGACAACGGCGCTCCCGCGCGCGTTGCCGTTTCTCCACGTCGTCCGGCAACATCGAGTCTGCTCCGCGCAACTCCAGATTGACTGCCTGATGAGAGGCCGAATCACTCTGATAAGCGACTGGGCGGCGACACATTTTTTTCGCCGAGCCTCGCGCGGCGCAAGCTGTTGTCCGGCGAGGTATCTGCCTTCACGACATGCGATTTGTGCGGGTTGACAGACTGTTAAGGCGGCATCTGTGCGGCACGGTCACTGCTAATCATGCCTTTCGCCTTGCGGCATCAAACGCCTCCCAGACTGGCCAGTCGATCGCACGTTTGCCGTGCGAAGTAATTCACCGGCGTTGGGCTGTTTCGAGCAACGATCACGAGTCACTTCGGAGACTGGGATCGCGATGGATCGAACTTCACGAGCCTTCCGTTTGGCGACGGATTTCGTGCAGGAGTGCGGGACGCACATCTCTCCGAAAATGTTCACAACTTCATTTCTAAAAACATTGGGACTTGGGAGTCATTTCATGCTGAAGAAACTGTGGATCGATGAAGCCGGTTTGATCGTCTCGGCCGAGCTGGCCTTGGTGCTGACCATCGGCGTGCTGGCAATGGTCGTCGGTCTGAGCGAAGTCGCCGTTGCGGTCAACACCGAGCTGAACGACATCTCGAACGCAATTGGTGCTCTGAACCAGTCGTACTCGTATACCGGATTCGATGCGAAGAGTGGCTACAAGTGTAAGAGTTCCGTTGCCGGTAGCTCCTTCAGTGACGGAACCGACGATTGCGATCGCAACACAAGCTGCGATTTGGTTGCCGGTGCCTCGGCCAACACCTCGGAAGGTTATTGATTCGGTTCGAGTCGCCTAACTCACGATGAATAATTGGCGCACCACGATTCGGCCAGATGGCCCGTGATGCGCCGATTTCATTCTTTGATGCCAATCTCGCTGTGAGCCTCTCTCAGTACAGATTCGCTGTCGTTCATCAAGAACGCGAGGCAATAAGAGTTGCCGATCTGGGCTTGGTTCAGGTGGAGTTGCAGTGGAAAGGCAACCGTTTCCTCGCGTCCCGTCGGCGGAGCGACGGGACGCGAGGGCAAATGCCGCAGACACGGCAACTTGAACCAAGCCCCGATCTGGGGTTACTTTCCAAGCCCGAACAGCGTCTTCAAAAGTTGCGGGCCTTCGCCGCAGAGCATGATTGTGACGGCCATCAGCGACTCACCCGCGATCAGGCCGGACGAGACCGCGACCGTGTACTTCTCGTCAGTCTTCGGAGCCTTCTTCGCCAGAATCCACGCGACCAGCGCACCGAAGAACATGGCGATCGAATTGAACGCTGGGATGACTCCCGCGATACCGAGGCCAGTCGCGGAGGGAATCCAATGGCGATGCTGCTTGGGAACGAACTCTTCCAAGAGAGCGAGCACAATGCCGATCGCGCCGCCGACCAGCATCGCGATCAATGCTCCTTGCGGCAGCTTGTCGATGCCGCTGCCGAGCATCTCGGCCACACCCTGCCAGACCTTGGCGGAGGGAGCAGGGAGCTTTTCGGTGCCGAGGTCTTCGGGTTTCACGATGAGGCAATAGACCGGCACGCAGACCAGCGTCCCGGCCAGCACACCGAACAATTGCGACAACGTCTGCTTGCGGGGATTGCCTCCGAGCAAATAACCCGACTTCAAATCGGTCAGCAGATCGGCGGAGTGCGATGCGGCACCGGCCGTGATCGAAGCGGTCATCAAGTTCGTCGTGATGAACTGTTCGGCGATGACTCGCGGCGTGATCACCGCGTACAACAACTGCGTGATTTTTCCCATCGCACCAATGGGCGTGATGTCGGTCTCACCCGTGGCCCGCGCGGCGACGATTGACAATAGAAACGTGACGAGGACCGCGATGATTCCCATCCACCAGTGAATGCCGAACAGCATATCGCCCAAGATCACGCAGGCTCCTCCCGAAATGAACGTCCCGATCAGGAACCATGAGCCGGGAACTTCGACTCGCTCCAGCGGATCGACTTCGCCGACATTCCCCTTCCCGAAAATGCGGCTCAGCCCACCAAACGCCTTGATCACCGTTCGCCATCGAAACGCGAACGAGAGCAATCCGGACGCGACCATCATTCCCGTCGCGGGCCACAGCGTCCACGAGACGATCCCGCGATAGCCCGGCTTGACGATGTCGTTTTCCAACAAGAAGTAGCCGATGATCCCAAAGTAAATGGCCGCGCCGACCAGCAGCGAGATGCCGACGCGAATCCCCATAATGGCTCCCGCCGCCAGCATGATGAGCGAGCCTTCCATGCCGATTGTGTACCTCTTCAGCAGGCCACCGCCGATCGCACCCGGAAACAACGGAAACGCGCTCGGGAAGGCCGCCGCCTCACCGAACGTTTTCAACGAAGCCAGACTCAACTTGGTAGACATCCATTCGAGCAGCGGTGCGAAGCCATCTCGCCAGAACGCCACGAACGCGCCCGCCAACCCGGAAAAGAATAAGGCCCGCGCTTTGCCGAGAGCCTCCGCTCCCGACGAGTGCATCGACTTCAAGGTCTCGGCCGTCGCGATCCCGGACGGAAACGGCAGGCCCTCTTCGTTGATGAGCTGCCGCTTGAGTGGGATCGCCATGAAGACGCCGAGCAGCGAGACCGCGCACAACCACGCCATCATTTCCCACCACAGCAACTGCCGACCGGTGACGAGATAGAGCGCGGGGATCGCTGAAACCAAGCCCGCCGACGCCATGTAACCGGCGGCGCTGGCGGCACTCGACATCGTGTAGTTCTCAAGGATTGTGAACGGTTCCTTGCGATACGCCGGGACGATCTTTTCGAGAATGTTGAAGACCGCATACGCGATGATGCAGGCCGTGATCGTGACTCCCAAGCCCCAACCGGTCTTCAAGCCGACGTACAGGTTCGAGATCGACATCACGCCACCGATCAGCATTCCGGTGACAACCGACCGCACCGTTAGTTGCTTCGCGTCGTCCCCCTGATACACGTTGGCGAGCCATTCTTCGGGTGTGTACTTGCGGTGCATCGAGGGGTCTTTTTCCTCCGTGTGATCGGGCGGGGATCGGTCTTGTCCGGCATTGTCTGATGCGGTGCTGTCCGACATGGCGTCCTGCTTCTCTCTAAAACGAATCCTGTTCCCTGTGAGTCACAGACCCATTGCGGTGGATCGCGTGTTGAATCACATCGGCAGGTTTGTAATCCAGAACGAACGGACCACCAAGCGGAATCAGCCAGTGCAAAACGGACGGTCGCGGTGGGAGCGAGCTCAAAGCGTGAGCTTCAAAATAACACAGCCTTAGAAAGGCTGCTCAGCACGGTTTGGCCGTCACGATTGATCATGGAAACGAGTTACTTCAATAATCATCACGAGCAACAGACAATTCGCCTGAACCCGTTCGCTGAAATTTGGCGAAACATTTTCATGGAGCGGTCAACACAGCGTTCACCATTCTCCAACTCAATCTTATTCCCGTCTTCAACACGGTGAGGTGGCATCATGCTTTGCAGTCCTTTCAACAGCACCGGGTTTCGGCTGTGCTTTTCGCCGTTACTCATTGGCGCTCTCAGCTTTTCTACCGCGTGGGTCGCTTCATGCGACGAGCCGGATGCGAAGGCCAAGGTGAAAGCATCGTCCATCGACGCGCTACGCGAGTACAACGGTTTGATCGGCGGCTGGCGTGGTGTGGGCCAACCGAAGCGCGCCTCACAGCAGGGAGCATGGCAAGAGAAGGCCGTCGCAGTCTGGGAGCTGAAGCCGAAGAGCACGGGCATTCGGCTGAACGTGGAGACGGGCAAACAATGGAAGTCGGCACTGCTCGGGTATGACGACAAGTCCAAGAAGTTCACTCTGAAAGTGACGCTGCTCGACGATGCGACTCGCGAATACCAAGGCCAACTCGAAGACAAGCGGCTCGTGTTGGAGTCGGCCGCCGACGCGAAGACGAACGAAATTCATCGGCTCACGCTGACGACACTCAACGAAAATCGCTTGACGCTGCTGTTCGAGAAACGTCCCGAGCAGCAGTCGTTTTATTCGCGCGTGGCCGAGGTCGGGTATCAGCGCGAAGGGACGAGGCTCGCCGCCGCTGGCAGCAGCGGGCCGGTCTGTGTCGTGACGGGAGGTCTCGGAACGATTGCCGTGATGCACAAAGGAAAGACTTACTACGTCTGCTGCACCGGCTGTCGAGACGCCTTCAACGATGACCCCGAAGGGATTCTCGTCGAGTACGAGAAGAGTAAGGCAAAGCCCACGAAGTAGTCGCAGGGTGTGTGGAGTCTTCGGAATTTATCTCTCACTCGTTGGCCTTCAACGGCTCACGGCCCTCGTTCGTTGACTCTGTTCCTGAGGGGATTTGGAACGTGGGCGCGAGCGGCACGGTTGGTCCATCTCCCAACCAGAGGTGCTGCCGTCCCGCCGCTTTGGGATCGACGATGGTGAGCGGCCGTTGCGAAAGACTCTCAGTCACGGCATCCCAATAGAGTTTGAGGCTCGTCAGACGTGGAGCCTGTTTGTGTTCGGACAGCAGGCGGTCGAAACGGCCTGCCGTGGATGAGGCCGATGTGCGCCGCTTCTCGGCCGTGACGTGAGCCTCATTCAAACTCGCGGCCGCACTTCCCGAGAGGAACGTCGTGCTATCGGAGCGGGCCTCAAGCAATCGTTTCCAGAGCGCATCGTCCAACGTCCAATCGGCCCTCGCCCGTGACGAGATTTCATCAGTGACCGCGTGCCGTGTGGCTGGGGTCGGCGCTACGCTGCCCCCAGCCACACCACTGGCAGCCACACGGTTCGATCGTTTGAGGACTCGCAACGCTTCTTCGCCGACGGCACCCAGCAGCACTCGGTCGGCGTAGGCATCGGCTTCGTTGACGAGCAGTTCGCGGTCTTCGAGGGCATCGGCGACTTGACGATACGCCGGGACAACGGCCTTGGGCGGATGAACATCGAGCCATTGCAAATCGACGATCTCGATGCCCAGCGCATAGCCTGCGACTCTCTGCCGCAACTGCGTGAAAGACTGTCGCTCCAGCTCCGACCGTCGTTCTGTGAGCAGTTCATCGAGCGAGGCACTCGCCGCGAGATCGCGCAGCACACTCTCAGCCATCGCACGCAGCACGTCATCCGGACGCCGAGTCCCGCCGAACAGGAACTGCCTGAGATCGACAATGCGATACTGCACCTCGGCCGACAGATCGACGGGCACTTCATCCGCCGTGAGCATCAGCGATTCGCCGTTCAACGCATCGGCGTCACGTTCGCCATGTGAACTGGTCCACTCGACGATGCCCTGCTCCAAGAGATGCTGCTGGCTGACGACCGCTTTCGTCTTCGTTGACTCCTGCCCCCTGAATCCAATCCCGACGCTTCTCACGCGATCAACCGCCTCGCGCGAGACTCGTTCGAGCGGCCAAGGCCAGCGCCAGTACGGGCCTGCCGTCAGTGTCGCTTCGTAGCGACCGAAGCGTGTCACGAGCGCGTGTTCGTTCTCACTCAGCATGACCACGCCGGACAAGAACCACGCCGCGACAAGTGTGGCCGTGCAGAGCTTTGCAACGAGTTCTCTGCGTTCGATCAACCAGAAGACCCAACGCGACGGCGACACGGCCACTGCGGTCCAATCCGCCGCGCCGACAAACGCATTGGTAGCGCGAGTGGCCTGCGCGCTGGACCAGCCGTCGAACCAGAGGAGTCTCATCGCATTCAGCATGACGGCGAGCGACGCGGCTTCGTGAAACAAGGCTCCGCCAACGGGACTGAGCCAGCCGACTGAGCAGGCCAGTACGCCGATGCCATTCAATCCGAATGCAAAGAGCAAAATGCTTTGCCAGATGTTCTGGACCAGCGCACGCGACAGCCTCAACAAGCCTGGTAGCGGACGAAGCGGATCGCCCAACAAAAGAATGTCGCCCGCATCGGCCGCGAGGTCCGCACCGGCTCGACCGAGAACCAGCCCCACGTCGGCAGCGGCTAGCGCAGGGGCGTCGTTCGTGCCGTCTCCCACCATCGCCACGCAACGTCCCGCGCGACGAGCCGCTTCAATCCAAGCGGCCTTGTCGGCGGGAAGCTGCTCGGTCGCAACGTGGTCGAACAGATCGAGCGATCTCACCACCGCATCAGCCGGTTGAGGCCGGTCGCCGGTGAGCAGGGCGAATTGCGTGACGCCCGCCTCGCGCAGTTCCTGCAAGACACTGGATGACTCGGGCCGCATTGTTTCGCGAACACCGATCACGCCGACAACACGACCGTCCACAGCCACCACGAGCGGCGATTCTCCTGCCACCTCACGCGCCTTCAGCAACGAAACGACATCGTTCGAGAACGCGATCTCACCCTGAGCCAACGCGCGGCGGTTGCCGACGACCACGGTATGGAAGGTTGAGGGTGGAGAGTTGAGTGTTGAAGGTGAAGAAGATTCTTCGGTCTTGTCCCCTCGCCCCGGCTCTGCGGGGAGAGGGTTAGGGTGAGGGGTCTGCTTTTGGTCGTCATCAAGAGCCGAATCGCTTGAGAATGGTCGGACGATCTCGCCACGCGGCCCCCTCACCCTAGCCCTCTCCCCCGAGGACGGGGGCGAGGGGACATGAGAAGCACTCTCTATGAAATCGGATGAGTGAACCTTGGCGATGACGCCCGCGCCGGGAAGTGTCTCGAACTCAAATGGAGCCGGGATCGTGAGGCCGCGTTCTTCTGCCGATCGCACGATGAGTCGGGCCAGCAAGTGCTCGCTGTGTCGTTCGGCGGTGGCGGCGATGCGGAGCACATCGAGCGCAGAGAGGTCGCTCGTTGGAATGATCTCACCCAGCGCAAGCGTTCCCTGGGTCAGCGTGCCGGTCTTGTCAAAGGCAAACGTATCGACTCGGGCCAGTCGTTCGAGAGCTTGAGAGCCGCGCACGACCACGCCGCGTCGGGCTAGCCACGCCAGCGCGGCCATCACGGCGCAGGGCGTTGCCAGGACAAGCGGACATGGACAGGCGACGACGAGAACTCCCAACGCAGGCAGCACTCCGCGCGACCACGATCCCGTACCCATGCGCCAGCCGATCAACGTCAACACCGCGACGCTGACAACGACCGGCAGGAACCATTTCGCCAGCTTGTCGGCCAACCGTTCGAGATCAGCTTTGCGTGACTGAGCCGCTCCGACCTGTTGAGCTACCCGCGCAAGTGCGGTCTGATCGCCGAGCGCCTCGCTCACAACGGTCAACGCGCCGAACTGGTTCAGCGTTCCGGCGAAGACTCGATCACCGACCGCCTTGTCGATGGGGAGCGATTCACCGGTGAACGCGCTCTGGTCGACCGCCGACTTCCCCGCGACGACTCGACCATCGACCGGCATTCGTTCCCCCGGCCGCACGACCACGAAGTCGCCAACCTGCACGTCCTTCACCGGCACATCGCGCTCGTGTCCGTCCTGTGTCGTGAGATGAGCGACCTCGGGCTGCAACGCGAACGACTGCCGCACAGCCCATCGTGCCCGATCAACCGTGTACCCTTCGAGGCTCTCGCCAATCAGCGAAATCAGCACGACCAATCCCGCCGTCTCATGCTCCCCCAGCACGATGGCCGCGAGACACGCAATCGTCAGCGCGAGGTCGGCCCCGACTCGCCCCGACAGCAAACCGTCGAGAGCGTGATACAAAATCCTCGCCCCACCCAGCACAGCGGCCAGCAGCGCGAGGCGGTAGCCAAACAGAGCGTTCGGCAATTTGACGACGTTCTTCGCCAGTCCAGCAACGGCGGCAGAGGTCGTCGAGAAAGGTGTTCCGACCGACAACATCCAATCGCCGACGAGCAACGCGGCGACGCAGGCCGTCAGCACATAGAGCGGTGCCGACTGATAATGGAAGTTGCTGCGAGCCTCGCCGCGCAGCGACGACGCATCACCACGCAGCATCTCGCAGGTCGATTCGGGAATGTAGTGCAAGGCAGGAGACCAAGAGGAACAAGGACCAAGCGAGACGGAACACCCGACCCCAGTTCAGCGCCAGAAAATCACTCTCAGCTCACGCGGTGAAACGAAGCTTGCAGTTTCATTACCACATCACGTTCGTACCGTTCTCAAGCTTCAGCACGACGAACGAGCCAGTTGAGAGTGCCGGGGCCAACTGTCGGAAGTCGGACTCGATCACCAGCCGCCCATTGCGTTGTTTATCGAGCGTGATCGTCCCGACTTCGGACTCGTGAACGTAGACAAGCAACTCAGTTCCCGGCGGCAGCGCGACATTTTCGATCACGATCACCAGCTTCTGCCCGTCAGGTGTCGATGCCTCGGCACGGCTGCTGGTGAACGTGGCCGTCCCCTTGGCGTGCAGGTTCCCACGACAGCCTCGCAACGGAAGCTGCTTCCTGTAGGTGGCAGCGTCCATCGACTGCGGTAAGGCGGACAGCCCCACCGCAAGGCCAACTAATCCAAACAGAGCAGCACGCAGAAGTCGGTTCATGGGATGTCTCAACAAAAGTGGCGGCGGCAAGGTGGCGTCAGAAAGACCAACGAGTGATGAATCCAGCCGACTCAGCGAGGGAGCATAAGGTGGGGCGGAGGCGCTCGCCAGACGGAGTTGGCTGAGTACAGTGATTCCTTGGTGGTAGCCCTGTCGCTCCGCGACAGGAAGCGAGATTGCAGGAAGGCGTACCGCGTTGATTTGAGGTGATTCGACGGCTCGACATTCTTGGTTCATCGCGCCTCCTGCCGCAGAGCGACAGGGCTACCTTCTCAAAAAAAATCGCTTCACACGGTTTTCTTTGGCGACCAGCAAGGAGCGACTGCACCTGAGTTGACCTGCTGTTTGCGGAAGGCTGGCGAAAACAGCAGGCCGCGAATATGACGTGCCGATGTCGGCTCGGTGATGCCCTGCGAAAGGGCAACCCGCTTTCCAACACCTCACTCTTGATGGCATTCCCATGACCGTTTTCCACCCAGCCCGTGTCTGCGTCTCACATCTGATGTTCGTATCGGTTCTGCTGCTATCGTCGATGACGATTCGGGCTGACGAACCGAAGCCGCTTTCCGGCGTGAAGACCGAGTACCACGGGTTCGATCGCTACGATTTTGTGGTTGATGGCCAAAAATCACTCGTGGTGACACCGAAGTCGGCTGCAAAAGGACGGCCGTGGATTTGGCGGGCCGAGTTCTTCGACCATCGCCCCGAGATCGACCTCGCCCTCGTCGAACGCGGGTTTCATTTGGTCTACATGAACGTCGGTAACACGTTCGGTTGCCCCAGCGCGATGCAGCACTTTGACGAGTTCTACAAAGTCCTGACCGAGCAGCATGGCCTGTCGAAGAAGCCCGTTCTCGAAGGACTCAGTCGAGGCGGACTGTACGTCTACAACTGGGGCGCGGCACATCCCGATCAGGTCGGAGTGATCCTCGGCGACAACCCGGTCTGCGACTTCAAGAGCTGGCCGGGAGGAAAGGGGAAGGGACCGGGGAGCGCGAACGATTGGAAGAAGCTCATCGTTGATTACGGCTTCGCTGATGAAGCCGCCGCGCTGGCCTACGACAAGAACCCAATCGACAACCTCGCGCCGCTGGCCAAGGAAAAGGTGCCGCTGCTCCACATCTGCGGCGACGCGGACGAAGCGGTTCCCTATCCCGAGAACACCGTCCTGTTGAAGTCTCGGTACGAAGCGCTCGGCGGCAAGATGCACGTCATCGTGAAACCCGGCTTCAAACATCACCCGCACGGTCTCGACGATCCCACACCGGCAATCGAGTTCATCTTGAAGGCATTGGAATTGAAGTAAGACGTTTCCTGAAAAAGTCGGTTCGTAGTCCGGATCGCTTGGTCCGGACTATACCGCTCGCGGCCCAAGATGAGAGTTTGGCGAGCCGCATGCCGTCAGGCTGCGGGTTTCTTGCGCCGGTCAAGAACCCGCAGCCTGACGGCATGCGGCTCGTCAAGAACATCTCACTTATGGCCGTGCGAAGTATAGGTCAGCCACCGCGCTGAACCTGGCTTCTGTCGGACACGTCCAGTAACGGATCTCGGAATTATCGCTGAGGGTTTTCCTGCCATGCCCGTTCCGCTGTTTGTAGTCGATGCTTTTACCGATCGTGCATTCGGAGGAAACCCCGCAGCCGTTTGCCCTCTGGGAAGTTGGCCTGACGACGCGTGGCTTCAGTCTGTGGCGGGCGAAATGAACCTCGCCGAGACGGCCTTCGTCGTCGAGCGGTCCGACGGTTCGTTCGACCTGCGCTGGTTTACTCCCGAGGTCGAAGTTGAACTGTGTGGTCATGCGACTCTCGCGACCGCTCACGCGCTGTGGCAGACCGGTCGAGTCCGGAACACCGATGGGCCGCTGGTCTTTCACACGCTGAGCGGCCTGCTCACGGCGCGACGTTCGGGTGATGAGATCGAACTCAATTTTCCCATCGAAGCGCCGTCGCCAGCTCTCGTTCCGGAGCATCTGCTGGAAGGGTTGGGTGCCACTGCCGTCTCGGTCCATCGCAATCGGTTTGACTATCTTGTCGAAGTGGCTGACGAACAAACTATTCGTAACCTGAGACCCGACTTCACGCGACTGCGACATGTCTCAACGCGGGGCATCACCGTGACCAGTCGCTCCGACGATGTACGGTTTGACTTCGTTTCTCGCTTCTTCGCACCGGCGGTCGGCGTTGATGAAGACCCTGTTTGCGGCTCGTCACACTGTTGTCTCGGCCCTTTTTGGCAACAAAAACTTGGCAAGTCGGAATTGCTTGCTCACCAAATCTCAAAGCGCGGCGGAGTCCTCCGAGTCACCTGTGATGGCGACCGCGTGAGGCTCGCCGGACGCGCGGTCCTCGTCACAAGGGGCGAATTGCTGGCGTGAATTGAGTTACTGATCCGAGACCGTCGCTTCACTGGCCCGTCAGCAGGGCCATCGTCTTTTTCACTGTAGGGTGGGACCAGCTCGCTTCGAGCGCCGGCCCACCATTGGGAAACGTCGAGAAATCATGGTGGGCCGGCGCGGCGAAGCGCCGCTGGTCCCACCCTACAAGATCCACAGGCCCAACAAGGTGATGGCCTTGGCCCGTCCGTTCCGCCACTTCCAAGCTATCAGGGCCGCTTCTATAATCTCACCCGCTTCCGAACTATCGCCGCTTGGCTTGAGTCGGTGCTTCGACTGGCAACGACCCCGCTCACGCGGCTCTTTTTGTTGGCAGTGACAGTGGAACCTTTGGACCAAGGACTACATCGGTGCTTCGGACTCATACCTGCGGTGAATTGCGGCTCGCTTCGGTCGGACAAACGGTCACTCTGTGCGGCTGGGTCAACACCTATCGCGACTTTGGCGGCTTGGTCTTCATCGACCTGCGTGATCGTTACGGCCTGACACAGGTCGTGTTCAACCCCTCGAAGGCCGAGATGCACGAGGTCGCTCGCACGCTGCGGAATGAGGACGTGATTCGAGTCACCGGCGAAGTGGTGGCCCGTCCCGCCGACATGCAGAACGTCAAGCTGGCCACCGGCGAGATCGACATCAAGGCGGGTACGCTGGAAGTCCTCAACAAGAGCAAGACGCCGCCCTTCTTCCCAACGCAAACCGACCTTCCGAACGAAGAGCTGCGTCTGAAGTACCGCTTCGTTGATTTGCGGCGACCGGAAGTTCAGCAGGCTTTGATCCTGAGGCACAAGCTGTCGAAGGCGACTCGCGATTACTTCGACGAGAAGCAGTTCCTCGAAATCGAAACGCCGATGCTCGGCCGCAGCACGCCCGAGGGGGCGCGGGACTATCTCGTTCCGAGCCGCGTTCACGAGGGCTGCTTCTACGCGCTGCCGCAGTCTCCGCAAATCTACAAGCAGATCCTCATGGTGGCCGGTTACGACCGGTACTTCCAACTCGCGCGGTGTTTCCGTGATGAAGACCTGCGCGCCGACCGGCAGCCCGAGTTCACTCAGATCGACGTTGAGATGGCGTTCGTTCAACAAGAGGACATCCTTGGCACGATCGACGGCCTGATGGCGCGGCTCGTGAAAGACCTGCGTGGGGCGGAGCTGCCGCTTCCCCTGCCAAGACTCACGCATCGCGAGGTCATGGAACGCTTCGGCAGCGACAAGCCCGACCTGCGGTTCGATCTCGAACTGAAGTGCCTTGGCGACATCGCCGGTGCGTGCGACTTCGGCGTCTTCAAGACCACCATCGAAAACGGCGGTCGTGTGCGAGGCATCCGCGTCCCGCAGGCCGCTGAAAAATACAGCCGCAAGCAAATCGATGAACTCACTGAATTCGTAAAGCAATACGGCGCGAAGGGCCTCGCCTTCTTCCGCGTGAAGGACGGGGAACTCGATTCACCGATCGCCAAGTTTTTCAGTGCCGATCATCAGAAGGCGATCATTGCACGGCTGGCCGCTCAACCGGGCGATCTCCTCTTCTGCGTCGCCGACACGTTCAAGGTGAGCTGTGCCGCGCTCTCGGCCCTCCGCAACCGACTAGCCAAAGAACTGACACTCTTCGATCCGCAAGAACTCAAGATCGCCTGGGTCTGCGACTTCCCGATGTTCCAATGGAACGACGAAGAGAAGCGCTGGGACGCCGAACATCACCCGTTCTGTCAGCCGGTCGATGAAGACGTCCCGCTGCTCGACACCGATCCGGGCAAGGTGCGTGCTCAGTCATACGACCTCATCTGCAACGGCTATGAAGCGGCCAGCGGCAGCGTCCGAATCCATGACCCCGCCGTCCAGCAGAAGATTTTCAACCTGCTCGGCATCACGAACGAAGAGGCCGAAGCCCGCTTCGGCTTCCTCCTCGAAGCTCTTCGTTACGGAGCACCACCCCACGCGGGAGTCGCCCTCGGCCTCGACCGCTGGGTGATGCTGTTCCTCGCCTCTGACAACATCCGCGACGTGATCGCCTTCCCCAAGACCCAAAAAGCGAGCGACATGCTGACCGGCGCACCAGCCACGGTCGATGCGCGGCAACTGCGCGACCTGCACATCAAGGTTGACGTACCGAAGTAGACCACCGTCACTTCCTCGGCGGCAGATGTGTTCGAGCGAAAGTGTCTTCTCGCATTTTGAGGCTGCGAGCCAAATAGTCTCGCAGAGTTTCCAACTCGAACTCCTTGGCGATTTGTTCGACGGTGAGGCCGCCGCGACGACTTGCCAGTAGGAAGAATGCCTCGGGTTGGTGGACTTCGATGTCGATGTCTCGGCCGTGCTTGGCGCGGAGGTCGGCGAACTTGTTCTGATTGAAGTCGAGATGGAACAGTTCGCGGTTGAGGTTCACGTCGGCGACGGCCCACGGGGGGAGGCGCTTGCCGCGTACCTGCCAGGTGTCGAGACCCTGCTTGGTGAGGTAGTCGCCGTTCATGTCGATGACCGCGCTTTCGGGACCGAACGCGACGACGATGGTGAAGCCGTATCTCAAGGCCCAGTGTTGCAGCAGCTTTCCGCCCCAGAACATCGAGGGCCAGAAGACGAGCCGCGCACGCTGCTTTGCCAGTTGATCGGGGATCGTGTCGAAATTGGCGTCGAAGCAGACGGCCGCGCCGACTCGCACGCCGTCGCAGTCGGCGACGGGGACTTCCCAACCGGGAGTGACTCCTGCATCCAGCTCGCCCGTCGTCGGATAGTTCTTGCGGTAGACCATCGTCAGTTTGCCCGAACGATCAACGATGGGGACCGAGTTGAACACGCGGCCCAGATGTCGTTCGAGCAACGGGACGACGAGGGCCGTGTTGGCCTCGCGGGCGATCTCGCCAACGGCCGCCGCGAATGGTTCGAGTTCCGGCGCGTACTTGACCGTGTCCGCGATGGCACCGCTGCACGCACAGATTTCGGGAAAGCAGATGAAGTCGGGCTGCTCCTGCTCGGCGATCCGCAGCACCTGCTCGCGCAGTGGCTTCAAGTTCACACCGAGGTTGTGGTGGTCGTGAGCCGGCGGCGCGTAGCTGACTGCGACGAGACGCTTGGTGAGGGACATGAATTACCTCGCAAAAAAAGAGGAAGTGACCTTGGGTCGGATGTCTCGGCGGGATCGGGAGCCCCGCGCCAAACCACGCCCACCTCGTTTAACCGCGTGGGCAACGCCCCGCGCGATGTTTGGTCTCGCTCGCCATCGACGCGCGGGGCGTTGGCCACACGGTTAAACGAAACATGCTCGTCACTCGCACGGCCTTCACACCTGACGCACGACGATCTTGTTGCCGTTGATGGTAACGACTTCGATCGGAGCGTCGGGCGTGATGAACGGGCCTTCGCTGACGACATCGAAGACGCGGTCGTTGAGGTTCGCCTTGCCGGAGGGACGCAGCATTGTCAGGGCGCGGCCTTGTTGACCGACTGAGATCGCTTCTCCCGCGCCGGTCGTCGTTTCTAAGGCATCCGGGCGGAGACGCGGTTCGGTTTCGGGACCACCTGGTGGCCCGAGAATCATCGACTCAAACATCGGAATGCGGGGAAGATAGCGTGCAGCGCTCACCCCCATTACGGCGACCACTCCCACCGAGAGCATGACCTGTCCGGTGAGCCACGTCAGTTCTTCGACATTGGTCGTGAAGTCAAATGACCAAGTGTGACCCGCCAAAACGAGTGAGGCCACCATGAGCAGGATGCCCGAGACACCGAAGACTCCAAAGCCGGGGATCGCGAAAAATTCGATGGCCAAGCAGCAGAGACCGATCACAAACAGCGTGACCTCCAGCCAGCCGGCTGTTCCGCCGAGGAACCGTGCCCAGAAGAAGAGAGCAAAGCAGAGGACCGACAGGATGCCAAGGATGCCCGTCATGAAGTGAAGTTCGAGGTAGATCAGTGCGACGCCCAGCACGATCATCAGCACGACCATTCCCGGTCTGTTCAACCTGAACACAAGATCATCAACCCACGTCTTCTGAATGATCTTGATCGGCGAACCGACCGGCAGGCCGATGCGGAGTTTCAATTCATCGAGATCGCCGACGGGGCTTTCGGCCAGTTTGAGTTCGTTCGCGCGGGTGCCGTTGACGGTGAAGAGCAGCTCGCCATTGGTCTCGCGCAGTTGCGGACCGAGAATCCATTCGCCCGCTGAAGCATGAACTTCCGCCTCGCTCATGTACCAGACGCGCCCGTTGTCGCGGTGCGTCACTTGGAAGACCTTTAGCGAGCGGTCGGCCATCGCTTCGCAGATGGCAACCGGACGAGTTTTCTTCTCAGCAAGTTCTTTGAGCGACGCCCGCAGTGGGCTGAGGATTTTTTCCGGAGCGCGCTCAAACGGCTGGCCCGGTCGCATTTCGATCGGCCCCGCGTCGCCGATCTTCGCGTTGGGATGCAGATAGATTTCGTCGCAGCCGAGTGAAATGATCGCCGCCCCGCTGATCGCTTCGCGTGGCACGTAGGCGATCGTCCGAATCTTGTGATCTTCCAGTCGCGTGATCGCCTGCGCAAGATTGACGCTCGACATGAGCAGCCCGCCGGGGGAGTCGATCTCGAACACAATGGCCTGCGCCCCGTCGGCGACAGCACGGTCGATCTGCCGCATCAGGAAGCTCTCTTGCAGATGGTCAATGATGCCTTCGACCTTGATGAGCCGGACCTTGCGCGTTTCTTTGTCGGCTGATTGTTCGCGCAGCGTCTCTCGCTGGAGGCCGTAGAACTCGGCGACGGACGCTCGCGTTTCGGAAGTCTGCACGACGAGGATGTCGAGCGCCCGCGCGGTGCTGCCCTTGAACGTGCCGAGTTGCCCCGCTTCCTTCACGGGAGTCTGATCGACATCTTCGATCCGGATGTCTGTCTTGCGCAACGTCTCCAGTTCGTCCTTGGTGACGACGCGCGTTTCCAATTCGTCTCGCCCCGCATTGTTCACGCGCAGCCGAGCACGCAACAATTGAACCTGTTGGTCCATCATGCCTCGCACGAGGGCCGAGTTGAGTTTCGGATTGTGCCGCTTCTGCGCGAGGGCCAGCGCCGCCTGTTGCTCATCGGGTTCGAGCGGCTTGCCACGGCCGATGTCACCGAGTTCGGCGTCGGGATGCATAACGATCTGCTGGCACGCGAGAGCGATCATCACGTTGGGGCCTGTGACCGTTTGCGGGATCCAAGCGACCGTCGTCAGGTTCGAGACCTGTGCCGACGTAAGAAACTTCGCCAGATTTTGCACATGGTGAAACTGACTCGTCCCCGGTTCGAGTTGCAGCACGAGAAATGCCGGTCGTCCATCTTGAGCCGACTGGTTCTGCAGCTTGATCGCCGCGTTGGTGACTCGCGCAAACACCGCGTCGTCCACCGGGCTGCTGACCGTGATGAATTGCCCAAGTGGCGACTTGCTTCCCTCCGCTGCGTCTTCGCCGAACGAAGTCGCAGCCCCGTTCAAGACCAGCGCTAGCCAAGCAACCAATCCAATCCAGCTCGCGACACGAATGGAGTCCGCTTGCTGGCGGCACGAGGGAAAAACTGCAGCAATCATCGGGTACTTCCGTTCCACTGAGAGTCAAATACTGCGATGCGTCCGCGACAGCACAGCCTTCGCGGACGAGCGATCAGATTATAGCCACACATACGACACGAGACGCAGCAACGAACGGCCGACTCAACGCGAGAACACGGTCACGGCTCACGAGGCACAAAGCGGTGACCACTCAGACGTACAAGGCGTCCACAATGCGGTTCAATCAAATCTTGCTGTTCGCCTAGGCGGCAGAACCGTCACAACCGACCTGCCGTATCGCATGGTCTTGAGCCAGGCTGATTGCTGTTGGTTTTTCCGAGTAGTACGATTCAACAGTTGTCGATTCGTGTAACGACCTTGTTCGTTCGGCCAATACTCTCTCAGAGGGAGCTGGCTAGGATTGGCCGCCCACCTGACTTGATCTCTTCCTACCTGACATCGCCCCGCCTAATGAGTGGTCACGCCCATGTATGACTTTCGGACGAGTCTTGGTTTGTTGGCCACTGGCACGATTGCGGTATTGGTCTTCACGCTTGAGTGCCGTGCGGCCGAGTTGCGGGTCGAGCCGGTCAAGGTTGAGTTTCGGGATGCGTTTGCTCGGCGGCAGTTGCTGGTGAGCGACGGGGCGAGCGATGCGACGCGCAGGGTGGCGTATGTCAGTCGCGACGCAAAGGTCGTGTCGGTCGATGCGACCGGGTATCTGGTGCCTCATGCGAACGGAGCGACTTCGATTGAGGTGACACACGGCTCGCAGACGGTGAGCGTGCCGGTCGAGGTCTCGGGGTTGGATCAGATTCGGCCCGTGGACTTCGCGACCGAGATCGAACCGCTGATGAGCCGCTTCGGATGCAATGCCGGTGGCTGCCACGGGAAGGCGAGCGGACAGAACGGCTTCAAGTTGTCGCTGTTCGGGTTCGACACCGCCTACGATTACAACGCCCTCGTCACCGAAGCACGCGGTCGGCGCGTGATGGCTTCCGCCCCCGAGCGAAGTTTGTTGTTGCTCAAGGGGACGGCGGCGGTGCCTCACGGCGGAGGCCGACGGATCGAACCGGGGTCCGAACCGTATCGGCTGATTCTCTCGTGGATTCAGGCGGGAGCGCCGGCTTCGGCTCCGAATGCTCCTCGCGTGGCGAAGCTCATCATGACGCCGGGCGAGCGGGTGATGAACGCCAACGAACAGCAGCAGCTTGCCGTGCTGGCCGAGTACTCCGACGGCAGCCGCCGCGATGTGACGCGCGAGGCCGAGTATTCGAGCAACCTCGATGTCGTGGCCGTCGTGAGCGAAGACGGCCTCGTCACCGCCAATGAACCGACGGGCGAAGCGGCCATCATGACCCGCTACATGGGACAGGTCGCCGTCTGCCGAGTCCTCCGTCCGCAGGGTGCTCCGCTCGCGAGTCTGCCCGACTTCGCACCGAAGAACTTTATTGATCAGCTTGCCGCCGAGAAGTGGAAGAAGCTGGGACTCAAGCCGTCACCGCCGTGCGATGACGCGACCTTCCTGCGCCGAGTGAGCGTCGATCTGTGCGGTCGCCTTCCGACGGTGGAGGAAGTTCGCGCGTTTCAGTCCGACGCGGTTGCGGCCAACGACAAACGGAACGCAGCAATCGAAAGGTTGCTCGCGTCGTCCGACTATCCCGCTTACTTCGCGATGAAGTGGGGATCGATCTTGAGGAACTCGAACCTCGCCGGGTCCGACCGGGCTTCGTATGCCTTCCACAACTGGCTGAAGGACATGATCGCGCGGAACCGTCCCTACGACGAGTTCGTCCGCGGCATCGTGGCCGCCAGCGGCGAATGGCCCGATGCACCCGCCATCAACTGGTTCTGGCAGTCTCGCGACGACCAGCTTCATCAGACGACGGCCGACACCGCGCAGGTCTTTCTCGGCCAGCGACTGCAATGCGCAAAGTGCCATCATCACCCGTATGAACGCTGGGGTCAGGACGACTATTACGGGCTGGCGGGTTTTTATACGCGGCTCGGTCGCAAGAGCTTCGGCGAACCGCCGCCGTACTACACGTCGCCCAACGTCACGATGAACGACATCAACCCGATCACCGGCAAGGGGCTCGAACCGAAGTACCTCGACGGCCCCGTCGCCAAGTTCACGCCCGAGGAAGACCCTCGACACGCCCTCGTCGACTGGATGGCCAAGCCCGAGAATCCGTTCTTCGCCCGCACACTGGTCAACCGCCTGTGGGGCCACTTCTACGGACGCGGCCTGGTTCACGAGATCGACGACATGCGCGAGACCAACCCTCCGTCGAACCCCGATCTGCTGGAGGCCCTCGCCCGCGAGTTCCGCGATCACAAGCTCGACATGAAGCACATGGTCCGCCTGATGGTGCAGAGCCAGACGTACCAGCTTTCGTCCGAACCGACGAGCGACAACCGCGGCGACCAGCAGAACTTCGCGAGGTACTACGCACGCCGATTACCCGCCGAAGTCATGCACGATGCCGTCGAGCAGGCGACCGGTGCCAAGACGCAGTTCAGCAACATGAGCGCCAGTGCCCGCGCGGTCGATCTCCCCAACGAGAGCTTCGGTTCGTACTTCCTCGACACGTTCGACCGGCCCCGCCGGGTGAGCGGCTGCGAATGCGAACGCTCGACCGGCGCAACGCTCTCGCAGGTGCTGCTGCTCGCCAACTCGGACGAAGTCGAAGGCAAACTGCAAAGTGGAAATGCCCGCATAGCCAAGCTGTTTGAGACCAAACGATCTACCTACCAAATGGTCGAGGAGCTATACCTCGCCTCGCTGTCCCGTTACCCCACCCGTGAAGAGATCATCACCGCCGTCGGCTACATCGACCGTGACCCCGAACCCCGCAAGGGCGTCGAAGACTTGCTGTGGACGCTGGTGAACTCGAAAGAATTCCTGTTCAATCACTGACCTGACTCAACAAATCTTGTTAGCAAAGAGACGAGGCCGATCATGCTCGACATTCTCGGATCGAACACGCGGACGTGTGATGGTGTGAATCGGAGGGATTTCCTCCGCGTTGGCGGCTTGGCGATTGGCGGTCTGACGCTGCCGAATCTGTTGCGCCATGAAGCGGCTGCGGCTGATGCGGGTGGGTCGTCGAAACGGAAGTCTGTCATCCTCGTCTGGCAGGCGGGGGGGCCGAGTCACCTCGACATGTACGATCTCAAGCCGACCGCACCGGCTGAGTATCGCGGCGAGTTCAAGCCGATCGCGACGAACGTTCCCGGCATCGAGATTGGCGAGCATTGCTCGTTGCAGGCGAAGATGTTCGACAAGTTTTCGGTCGTCCGCTCGGCGACGCATACGAATGCCGGACACGGCATGGCGTCGCAGTGGATGCTCACCGGGTACCAGCCGACGATCGAAGTGGGTGACAATCTTTATCCCTCGTGCGGCTCGGTCGTGGCGGCTCTGAAGGGACCGAACGAACCGGGGATGCCCGCCTACTGCAACGTGCCGTCGCGGATCGGACTTGGCAAGGCCGCGTATCTCGGTGCGTCGTACAACCCGTTCGCGCCCGACAGCAACCCGAACGATCAGGGCTTCCAGGTCAAGAACATGAAGCTGCCGGGACAGACGACTCTGTCGAGGCTCGAACGCCGCCAACAGTTGCTCGGCCAGGTCGATACGATCCGCCGCGACATCGATGCGAAGGGGGACATCGTCGGTCTCGACAAGTTCTACCGCGACGCCTTCGAGATGGTGACGAGCGAGAAGGCGCTGCGAGCCTTCGACATC
>JAYVDI010000072.1:0-4896 GCA_043749505.1 Schlesneria sp.
TCTCGATCAGGCGGCGATTGACGCCGCCGTTCAGGCCGTCCGGTATCGGCCCCAGCCATGAAGGTGTTTCTGGACACCAACGTCTACGTGGCGGAAGCATTGCTGGGCAGGACGGCTGAGGCGCTGGTGGAAGCGACTCGGCGGTCAGGCTGGCGGATCGTGGCGAACGCCCATGTCCTCGACGAAGTGCGTCGTGTGCTGGTCGAGTATCTCGGATTCGCACCGCGATTGGCCACGTTGACGCACCAACGCATTCTTCGCCGATCCACGCAGGTGGAACCCGCCAGTTCGCGGCACGTCGTCCCCGACGATCCGCAGGACAACCCCATCCTTCAATCCGCCCTGCGTGCGGGATGCGACTACCTGGTGACCAACGACCGCCATCTGTTGGCCTTGCACCCGTATCAAGGACTGCGAATCGTGTCGATGGCGGAGTATCACGCAGTCCTCACCGCCGAGGGACTGCTTTCCTGATCCGGCAGCGGGAGCACGGGATTGCCACGAGTCTTCGATCGGTTCGCGCAGCGCCTGGGGCCGGACGGTCGCGAGCCGCACGAGCATCGCCGGGTGGTTGAGATCATGCTCCGTGATGAAGCAGGTCTCCGGATCAAGGTTCATCAGGGCGTGTCGCTCGGCCAGGTCGATCAGGATGACGATCGACTCACCGCTCTGAGGGAGCCTGACGAACAGCTTCTGGCGGACATGAAACACCAGCGTGCCATACGACGTCCCTTCCACCGCTCCGGGCAGCGCGCGGGCAATCGCTTGGACTGTTTCCCAAGTTGCCGGATTGGCTGGCCGTGTCCGTTTCATGTACTCGATCCTGCTGGCAAACTCGGCAACCATTGTTTGCGAGTGGGTGGCCGCGCCGTAGGAATCATGAGCGTCGGTCTGCTTCTTCACTCCAAACGAATATGAAGCTTGTGAAGTGACTTACGGAAAGGAATCGCTTCAGAAACCCAGGGCTTGAAGCCCTGGGCTTCAATGCGGAGATAGATCTCATCGCAGGTCTCGGTGTAGTTCAGTTCGAACTTGCCATTTCGCCCAATCGTACCTTCATGTCCGATCCACTGGACATCGTTGTGACTGGGATACTTTCGGCCGAGGCTGACGCGGAATTCGCCGATCTTTTGCTTCATCGCATCGGTGACGATTCCTTCCACGCGCAGTGGCTTGTGAAGTTCAATGACGTGCGGTTCCTCTTGCGGGGCGACGACGACATCGCGGAGACTCGCATACCCGTCGCGCAAGATGTGATACTCCACCGGTTCTTCGGGAGCACCGTTCCAAACGGCTTCTCCATCGGCATCGGTCTGCGTCTGCCACCAGAGTGTGCGGAATTCATTCCAAGTATCGGCGACGATCCGAACACCCGCCACGGGTTCCCCCTCGGCGTCGATCACGCGAAAGCGAGTCGTCCGTCCCACCTCAAGTTGGAAGTTGACCGGCACGGAGAAGTTGACCGGCACGGAATCGGGTTTGATGACGGCGGGTTTGATTTGCGGCGCGAAACCCGGAGCTTCGGCTGTGACGGAGGTCGATTGTGCCGTCAGTGCATACACCGTGTAACTGCCATCTTTGTTGACTGCCACCGGTCTGTCGATCCGCCCCCAACGGTCTTGTCCAATGGTGATGTGAGCTTGAGGAATCGGATTGCCCTGCGGGTCCAGGACGCGACCGCTCAATGTCAGTCCGGGGTCCAGTTGATAGCGGCCGTCCTCACGATCTTGAACAGGCGGGAATGCTTTAATGAAGCGTGGGTGGCTAATCTGGACGCTCAATCCCGAGACTTTCAACGGCGCACCGTCCAGCGACCAGGAACCATCTTCCGCCGCTTGTTCGTACAGCAAGTGATAGAGCATTTCGCTCGGAGTATCTGTCGCTTCTGTTGTGATCGAGAGTTGAGCCCCCGCGACGGGCTTGCCCTCGGCATCCACTACCGTTCCGCCAATTTTCTTGCCCCGATCCATCCGAATGGTCTTTTCTGTCGGCAACGTGGCCGGAATCAGTCCTCGACCAAAATTCACGTAGTACGGCACCAATCCGGGATGGTGAATCATCGCCCACAAATACACGGGCTTTTCGCCATCGGGATACTCGAAGACGGCCTCTCCGTCGGCGTTCGTGTTCAACTGGACGTTGATGTTCCCGTCTCCGTACATGCGCACGCCGACTTTCGCGCCGGCCACCGGCAAGTTGTCGTCGCGCCGCAGAACCTTGAACGTCAGCGACTGCGGTCGCGAGCGTGCCGACTCTTCGGCGGGAGTCGGTTTCTCCGCAGCGACCGCTTCTTTGGCCGCGGTGTTTGGTTTCTTTTCGGCGTCATCCGCAGCTTGAGCGGTGATCGGTTGAGCAACGAATGAACCAAGACCAATCCACCCCATGCCAAGCAGTGCGCACAGGCCAAGCCCGAGCGCCCGGCGGCCGAGATACGGTGCAGGAGGAATCCGCACCAACGACTCGATGCCTCGTCGAACGTCGTCACGGCGCGCGATCGCCAAGCCAATTCTGACATTCAAAGAAGACAACCGAACGCCCAAGCTCGCGAGCAGACTTTCATACACGGGAACGGCTCCTTTCACATCGACGGCAACGCGGTCACGGGCCTCCTCGCACGCGGCACAATGGGAAGCCAGCATTCGTCAGTTAGCATTTGAACTGTAGTCGGTCGTGTGGGCAATGCCCACCTAATCCTCACAACGTCTTGACTACCGTTACTATGGTGATGCCCCACCGAGCGAAACGCACACCAGTTCGGTGTCGCTGCGGGCGAAGTCGCGGTTTCCGGCGAAGGCGGGATGCGCCCACGTGGAGCCGATGATTTTGGTGCGGGACTGTTCGCGATGGCCCTCGGAGTTGAGGCGGGCGAGGATCAGTTCGCCTTCCTCGTTGAGAATGATCGCGCGGTCGGTGTCGCCGAACCAGACGAGCGAGACTTGCGGGTTGCGGCCGCGCGGGGTGGTTTGGTTGGCGTCGTCCCACAGTTTCTTGCCCGTCGGCCACTCGAAGCACGTCAGGCCGTATTGCTTGTCGAGCAGATCGACGTGGCCGTCGCGAGACAGCGGAAGGTTTTGATCGTCGCTCACCGATCGACTGGTTGGTTGGAGCTGACTGTTTCGGGTGGTGCGACGGGCGGCCGGATGGAGCATGTTCCCGATTCGCAGCGGCCGGTGATCCAGAGTCGATTGCGGGCGAAGAGCGTGTAGCCGCAGTCGAGAACGTGCCGGATCACGGGCCAGCGGCTGATCCAGACCAGCGGGCCGAATCCCACGGCCGCATACATTCGGCGGAAGACTTCGACTCCTGTCACCCAAGTTCCGTCGGGCAACCGACCGTGCATCCGTGCCATCAGGTCGCCGTGAGATTTACCGACGTCCGCGGCGACGAACGAGGCGTCATGGATGTCGGTGAATTTGATCCGGCCGCGACGATCCCAGAAGCGCATCAGACGAATCTCGCCCACGCACAGCGGACAGCCGCCGTCGAAGAAGACTTCAATTGCGTAATTGCGGTCAGCGGTCTGGCTGTTCATGGGAGCCTTGCGAATCATCAGTCTCGTGCGCGGTGATGCCACCGTTGGCGATGTGCGAAACGCCTTCCGAATCAATCGCACGGAACGCGATCAGGGTGACTCGTGCAGTACCGCCACGAATGACGGAGTTTAACCGCGGATGTCGCGGATGACACGGATGGGAAGAGTGATAATCCGCGACATCTGCGTCATCCGCGGTCACTTCCGGTTCCCGTCGTCGTCGGTCCGCTGTCTGCGTTCATTGACCACACGTTTCCATTCGAGCTTCGATTCCTTGAAGTTGAGCAGCAGTGCCACTTGCAGGCCGGTGATGTTCAGATAGCCGAGCATCTGAGCGACATGGGTGTCGTTGAATGTCGAGACCACCTTGGGGTCGGTGATGACCTTGTCATCCACGATGAGATCGGGAATCAGCTTGCCAACGAACTGTCCCCGATAATGAACCGGGAATTCACGCTGTTGCTGCACGGTGTGACCACGAGCCAGCAACTCAATGACGAGTGCGTTCTCGTAAAGTTTCTCATCCAACCCCGGCTTGAGCTCATTCAACACCGCCATCGCGGCACCAATGATGTCTTTGGTGATTTCTTCGTGGAGCATGGGATCACCACCGCGGATGACTGGGATTGTGGGGTCGAACTGAATCACAGAGAAGCTTAACCGCGGATTGCGCGGATGTCGCGGATGGGATTTCGCCATTCGTGTGATCTGCGTCATCCGCGGTCCTCCGTCCGGGTTGCCTACCTTGCGATTCCTGAACACTTGAACCGCGGATTGCGCTGATGTCGCGGATAATTCACTTTCCCATCCGTGTCATCCGCGTAATCCGCGGTCAAGTCGTGTTCGGTTCAACCGGGATCGCGTCCGGGTCGGGGTCTGTGTCGGCGATGCGGGTCGCTTCGGTGACGATTTGCCGGAGGAAGCCTGCCGGGTCGCGGAAGAAGTCGGGGGTCCAACAGCGACTCAGTTGCCAGCCCTGGCCTTCCAAGATCGCCATGCGGAAGACGTCCCAGGCGACCGGATCGTCGGCGTATTGGAAGCGCGTGCCATCACACAGCAGGCCGAGGGTGCGGTCTTCGGGGTGGCGGGGGTGATGGAACGCGACGTCGACGCAGAAGCCGTCGTTGCCCCAGTGGATATCGCTGCCGACACCATGCCGCGTGGCGATCAATTGGGCCAGTTGTCTGGCGAATTGTGACGGCGTGCGCGACGGGCGTTCGATGGTGCGCGCGGGTGCTGATGAGTCGCCGGCGGGAGTCTCGGCCCTCCATTGGCTGTAGTCGTGGGCGAGACGTTCGGCATAGTCGAGATAGGCGAACAGCAGCCAACCGCCGCCGGGGTGTTGACCTTCCGGGATGGGGGGC
>JAYVDI010000073.1:0-12551 GCA_043749505.1 Schlesneria sp.
GACGATGAACTGGACGACGATGATTGGTCGCTTGCTGGGCTACGACGATGTGTCGCGGATCGACGCGGCGCGGGTGTCGTTTGGTTCGGCGTGGGCGCACTCGTCGCCGGCCTTTCTCGTGTTTGGCTGTGTTGGGTTGGTAGCCCTGTCGTTCTGGTTCTATCTGCGCTGGCAGGTGCGAGGCCACCAGCCGACTCGACTGGCGCTGGCCGCCCTGCGTGCGGTTGCCCTTTGCCTTCTGCTGCTGATTCTGTCCGACCCGACGCTCGAACTGACGTTTGTCAGTCAGCCGAAGCCGGTGCTGTGGGTGGTGCTCGACGGCAGCGACAGCATGTCGATCCCCGACGAACTGCCCGAGGAGGAACGCACCAGTCTCGCGAAAGCGGTCGATCTGAGCGGCTATCAGGCGACGCATGCTCCAAAGGACGGTGAACGTCCCGCGCGAGCCGACTATGCGCGGGCGCTGCTGGCTAAGAAGGACAAGAACCTCGTCGAACGGCTCGCGAAAACTTTTCGGTTGCGTTCGTTTGTGTTTGGAGATGGCGAGGGCGTGCAGTCGCTGAACGCGAACCAGACGCGCGGCGACTCGGAAGAAAAAACGTTGGTCTCCGGGAAAACGCTCGCCGATGAGTGGCAAACGACCGGAACCGTGACCGCGCTGGGAGACGCCTTTGAAGATCTGGCCCGCAAGCACGCGACCGACAATCTGGCGGGGGTTCTCGTCCTCAGCGACTTCGATCAGAACGCGGGAGCGGCACCGTTGGCTGCTGCGAAGAAGTTGGGGGTTCCCGTGTTTACAGTCGGCGTTGGCCCGCTGACGGCGGTCGATCTGAGTGTCGATTTGCTCGCACCGCCCACGATGAAGAAGGCCGAATCGTCCACGATTAGCGTTACGGTTCGGCAACGCGAGCTGGAGAATGCCTCGGTCCATGTGAAGCTGTTCGCTCACCAACCGGGCGAGCAGACGAGCGGCGAAACGGTGCGAACGCTCGTCGGTGAGAAGACCGTCACGATCACCGGCTCCAGCGCACCGGTCGAGTTCCCGTACACGCCCGAAGCGACCGGCCGGTTCCTGTTCACCGCCGAGGTCGATCCGGTCGAAGGCGAAGTCGTCACGCAGAACAACAGGGCGGAGCGCGAAGTCAAAATCATCGACGATTTCCTGCGGCTGATGTACGTCGAGTACGAGCCAACGTGGGAATGGCGCTTCGTGAAGGAAGTCTTTCACCGCGACAAGCTGGTCGGCGCGCGAGGCTTTCGCACGTTCATCCGCTCGGCCGATCCAATCGTGCGCGAAACGAACGAACTGTTTCTGCCCAACCTCACGCTGCCGCGCAGCCAGTTCTTCGAGAACGACGTGATCTTCCTGGGTGACATGCCGGCGACGGCGCTCAGCACTCGCTTCTGTGAGATGACCAAGGAATTTGTGAGCCAGTTCGGCGGTGGCCTCGTCGTGATGGCGGGGCCGCGGTTTGGACCGGGCCAACTGGCCGAGACGCCTCTGGCCGACATGCTGCCCGTCGTCGTCGATCCCGATGCGAAGCGACGCGATGACAAGGAATTTCGCCTCACCCTGACACCGATCGCCGCGCAGTTCGACTTCATGCGGCTCGGACAGACCGATCAGGACAACCTCAAGGGTTGGAACAACCTCGGCAAGTTGCCGTGGTATCAGCCGGTGAGACGGATCGAGGCGAAGGGGACTCAGGTGCTGGCCGAGCATCCGACCGACACGTGCGTCGACGGCAAGACGCCTCAACCGCTGATCGCCGTGCGGCAGTATGGTCGAGGCGAAGTCGTGTACGTCGGCTTCAACGAGATGTGGCGGCTGCGACGCATCTACGGCGAGGAGTACTACCGCCAGTTCTGGGGCCAGCTCATTCATCGCCTCGGCCTCAGCCATGCCCTCGGCAGTCACAAGCGGTTCGTGGTGAGGACCGACCGCCAGCAGTACCGTTCGGACGATCAGGTGCTCGTCACGGTCGAAGCCTACGACAAGGAATTTCATCCGCTCGACGAGAAGGACATTCCCGACCGGCGTCTGACGGCGGAGTTGATCCGCCCGGATCGCGACTCCGACGGCAGCCGCTCACAAATCTTCAGCGTCCCGCAACTGAGGCCCGGCGTGTTCGAGACGCGCGTGCCGGTCTTCAGCGGGGGCGAGTACCGGCTGCGAGTCAGCGACCCGATCGCGAACGAAGTTGCCGAGATCAACTTCGACGTGGCCAACGTCTCGGTCGAGCGCCGCAATCCGGTCCGAAACGTCTCATTACAAAAAAACATCGCCGCCGAGACGGGCGGCAAGGCGTATGAACTGCTCGACGTGGACCGCTTCCCCGACGACTTCGCCCCGCCGCGACTGAGAGAAACCAGCGTGGAAATTTTCCCGTTGTGGAGCACCTGGCTGACGTTCGGGGCGGTGATTGGACTGCTGATGGTGGAATGGTTCGTGAGAAAATTGGTGAACCTAGCGTGATGAGTGACATTCGTATTCAGCCTCGGAGAGGCGGCATACGGTAGCCCACGGCGCGAGCCGTGGGTTGACGAACATCAAGAGATCCAGCCCCGGAGGGGCGACATCTATTCGAGATATATTGAGTCCCTGTGATCGCGGACAAATGAATTCCCGGCCGAACCCAAACAACTGCCCATAAAGATATGTCGCCCCTCCGGGGCTTGTTTCATGAAACAACATCAATCCCACGGCTGACGCCGTGGGCTACCGTATGCCGCCCCTTCGGGGCTGAATGCAATCGAACCCAAGAGCAATGCAAACCAAACTTGCCACACTTCGATCTCAACTGGGCAGCCTGCGGCAGAAGCGGGCCGCCGTGCGGTGGGGGAGCGCTGTCTGCGCACCGCTCGCCGTCGCGCTGTGGCTGCTCGTCGCCGCGTTTCTGTGCGACTGGTCGTTCAACCTGCCCGTGGGCCTGCGCGCCGTCACGCTGCTCGCGTGGGTCGCGGGAGGAATCTGGGCGGTCAAACGATTCGCATGGCCGCTCGTCAAGGTGCGCGAGTCCGAGCAGGATGTCGCGTTGATTGTCGAGCAGCACCACAAGATCGACAGCGATCTGGTCGCGGCGATTCAGTTTGAGGGGGCTTCCGCCAAATCATGGGGTTCGGCGCGGCTGCAACAGGCGGTCGTCGATTACGTCGCCGAGTTCAGTCCGTCGCTCAACGTGTTTGAAGGTTTTTCGTATCGTCCGCTGCCGCAACGGGCGACCGTTCTGGGTATCACTCTGGTCGTGGTCCTAGGCGCGGCGCTCATCTTCCCCGGACATGTCACCGCATTCTGGAATCGCTTCCTGCTCGGATCGGCTCACTATCCGACGAAGACACAGATCGAGTCGATCGCCGTGAACGGCCAGCCGGTCTCGGTCTTTCACACGGGTGAGACGCCTCAGGTGCGCATTCCCTACGGTCAGAGAATCGAAGTCGCAGTAAAGTGCGGCGGTGAAGTGCCTCGCGCGGGGTTCGTGCAGTTGTCGGGAGTCCACACCGATGCCGAGAATCGGGTCGATTTGAACTCGACCGCACCAGAAGCCACCACGTTTGCGGGCGAGATCGCGCACGTCGCCGATTCGTTCCGTGTGCGGTTTCATTTTGGCGATGCCGTATCGGATCAGGCCGAAGTCGTGATCGTGCCGCTGCCGCTAGTGGACCTCGCGTGGGAGATCGAGCCGCCGAAGTACGCAATCTCGGCGATGAAGCCGGGCGAAACCGATGGCGGCTCGCGCCAGTTGGCGGTCATCGAAGGCTCGGTCGCGAAGTTGAAGCTGGTCTGCTCGAACAAACCTCTGAAGTCGGCGAGCATCACCGTGGGCACGGGCGTCTCGTCTGTGCCGCTTGTGAAAGCCCAGAAGAAAGTCGCAGGCGGGACGCCCGCGACTACGACAGAGTGGACTCTTCCACCCGGCACGCCGTTCGATTCGATTTGTGAGGCGCTCAAATACGAGGTGCAGGTCATCGACGAGGATGGCCTGTCGTTGGAGACGCCAATCTCGGGACAGATTCGTCTGAAGCCGGATCGTCTGCCGCGCGTGGTCGCCACGGCTGTGACGCGGTTTGTGCTGCCGACCGCTTTGCCCAAACTCGACTACGCCGCCGGAGACGATTTCGGCGTGGCGAAGATTGTCGCGATCATCCACATCTCGCGCGAAGACGGTCGGACATCGCAGCACGAAGTGGTCTCGAAGACGATCGCGGCGGCCGATCAGCCGCAGACGATTCTGCGCGGACAGGTCGCCGTCCCGCTGTCACCCTACGAATTGATGAAGGGGGACGAAGTGAAGATCACTCTGGAAGTGACCGATTGGCGCGGTGACCTCGTCGGTCAGAAGGGACTCGGCGAACCGATCACATTTAGCGTGACCGACCTCAACGGTATCCTCGCCCAGACGGGCGACGAAGATAAGAAGACGGCAAAGCAGTTGGATGAGATCCTGCGGCGTGAGTTGGGGATTGGTGGCGAGAAGAAGTAACAGATTGGGAACCACGAAATACACGAAAGGCACGAAAGAAGACGAAGCAGAAATTAGGTGAGCCGGGCGGCGTCAGCCCCCGGACTTGTCGAATTGAACGCAAGAATCCGGGGGCTGACGCCACCCGGCTCACCTGTTCCTAGTTTCGTGTGTTTCGTGTGTTTCGTGGTTCAAACAGATTTGGTTGGCGTCGAACCGAGTGGATCAATTGTTCGAGGAGAACGATCATGACCGCGACCTTTGGGCGACTTGTTGTGCTGGTCGGCTTCATGTGTTTGATGGGTGGGCCGGCGATGGCTCAGGTGCTCGAACCCGAGGCTCTTCAGCGGAAGCAGGAGGACCAGCAGCGGGCGCGGACGATGACGCGCGAGCTGCTGGGCGGAGTGCTCGACGTGCAGCTTCGGCAGCTCGACGAGAACGGGCTGTCGGGCGAGGAAATCTACCGCGATATCAAGCTGATGCGCGGAAGCCTCAATCATCTCATCGACAACGAAATGTCGAAGGTCGTCGATCTGCTGGCCGAAGCGCAGCGGATGCCGCAGGACAAGCGGGAGGCCGCGTTTGTTGAGGCTCGTCAGCAGATCCGAACCGTCGTGCGGCAACTCGCCATTGAGCGGCAGAACCTGATGAAGCGGCTCAAAATCGCCGAGTTGGCCGAGCAGGTGCGGCGGCTGATTCGCATTCAAACCACCGTCCAAGTCGCCACGAAATCGCTTCCCGCCGAGCCGAAGACACGGCAGGAGGCGCTGACGCTCAAGGCGATCGAAGACCAGCGCGACGTGAAAGAACTGTTCCTGCATCTGGTCGATACGCTGGTGGATATGAAGTCGTGGAGCGGCCTGCTTGCGGCGACGGCGGCGGACGGGTTGCGAATCCTCAAGGCGGCCGACGTTGGCAAACATCTCGATGGCGCGGGGAGCACGCTGCAATCGGTGAAGTACGACCTGGCGGTCGAACATCAGGACAAGGTCATCAAGGGTTTGAAAGAACTGCTGAAGGTGATCGAGCGGACTCAGGGGGCGCTCAACTCCGAAAAGATGCAGACGATCGACAAGGTCCGCGCCCTGGCTGAGAAACAAAAGGCGTTGAAGGAAGAAACGAAGAAGCTCGACGAAACTCAGAAGCCTTCGCAGGAATTGGTCGAAGCGCAGGCGAAGCTGCAGCAGGAGATCGCGTCACTTCAGGAGAGCATCAAGGAGAACGTGAAGGCCGAGGCGCTGATTCAGCAGGCGGAGACGGCGGCGCTCGATGCGGCGGCCGATCTGCTCGACAACAAGCCCGAGGATGCGCTGGCCGATCAGAGCAAGGTGCTCGGCAATCTCGCCGCGCTGGAGAAGGCCCTCAAGGATCAGGCCAAGGCCGATTCGCAGGCGAAGTCGGCGGCCGAATTGTCTCAGGCGGTGAAGTCGCTGGAGGAGACGAAGCAGGCGCTGGCCGAGGCTCAGAAGAAACAGGACGCCGCCGAAGCGAAGGCCGAGCAGAACGCTCAAGCCGCCGCGCCGGAAGAGAAGGCGGTCGCCGAGACGGTTCAAGCCGCCGCCGACAAGCACGAACTTCCGTCCGCCGTGGAAGAGGCTCTCGCCGAAGCGGCTGCCGCTGCGAAAGAGGCCGAGAAGAATCTCGCAGAGGCCAAGCCCGAGAAGGCGACAGCCCTCGAAGAGAAGGTTCTGGAGAAGGCTCAGGACGCGCTTGAGCGGGCGATGGACACGGTCGATGCGGCGATCAACGACACCAAGCGACAGGAAGCGGCGGTGAAGATCGGGGAACTCGCGCGGGCCGCCGAAGTCCTCGAACGAGCCGCTGCGGAAGAGAAGGCGATCGCGGCGGAAGCGACCGAACTCGCCGAGGCCGCTGCTCAGAAGGATGCGACCGCCGAAGAGAAGGCTGAGACGGCAAAAGACGCGAAGGAACTTGCCGAACGTCAGGCCGACGTGAAGGAGATCGCGAACAAGATCGCCGAGGCGTTGGCTCAAACGGCACCGGAAGCCGCGAAGGATGCTGCCGAGGGAGCGACCGACGCGATGGAATCGGGCAAGGACTTGCAGGAGGTCGCCGATCAAAAGGCTGCCGATCCGCAGGCCGCCGCGATGGAGGCGGCCAAGGAAGCGAAGGAATCTGCTCAGAAGCTGGCCGAAGCGGCAAAGGAGATTCGCAAGGAGATCGCCGCGACCGCGAAAGAACTCGCCAAGGCCAGTGAGGCTCAGGCGAAGGAACTGACCGAAGCGCGCGAAGCGGTGGAGAAGGCCATCGACGCGATCCCGGACAATGAGAAGACGGCCAAGCTCGAAGAGGCCAAGGACAAACTCGAAGAGGCGATGCAGGAACAGGCCAAGGCGCAGGGCAAGCCCGAAGCGGCCGAGGCGATGGAACTCGCGAACCAGATTGCCGAGGCGAAGGAAGCACAGAACGCGGCCGATGCCGCCGCCGATGCGGCTGATGCGGGTGATGGCTCCGAACTGAAAGCCGCAACGAAACAGGAAGAGGTTGCCGAGAAGGCTCAAGCCGCCGCCGAGACTGCCGCCAAGCGGCCCGAAGCGGAGAAGGCCAAGGCCGAGGGGAAGCCCGACGCGCTGGCGAAGGCGCTGGAACAGGCTCAACAGGCTGCGGCCGAAGCGGCCAAGCAACAACTCGACGGTAACAAGGCGGCGGCTGAGGCGTCGCGCGATGCGGCCGAAGCGGCACTCGATAAGGCGATGGAACTGGCTCAGGCGGAAGCGAACGCCGCGATGGAAGCCCCTCCAACCGCGAAGCCTGATGCGAAGTCTCAAGCCAAAGCGGCCGAGGCTGCTGAAGCAGCTCAAGAGATGGCGGCCGAAGTCACCGCCGAAGCGGGACAGGCTCTCGAACCGGCGGCCAACGCGACCGAAGCGGCCGAGCAGGCTTTGGCCAACAATCCCGAGACGGCTCCGGCAGCTCAGGCCAAGGCGGCCGAAGCGTTGAAGGACGCGGGGAAGAAGCTCGACGAGGCGATCAAGAAGGCGGCGACCGAACAGGCCAAGGCTCTGGCCGAACAGGGCAAGCAGGCCGAATCGCTCGCGGATCAGGTCGCGGAGGCCGACCCCGCCGCGGCCGAAGCAATCGACGCGGCTGCAAACGCGGCCGAGAAGGGAGCCGAAGCAGGCAACTCGCCACAGCAGCTTGAAGCCGCCGCGAACACTGCCGAGCTGGCGCTCGAACGAGCCGCCGCCGATCTCGCCGCGAAAGAGCAGGAGGTCAAGCGCGACCAGGCCATCGCCGAGTCGATCGCGAACCTCGCCACCGATCAACAGGCCGCTGCCGAAATGATCGCGGAGCAGGGAGCGAAGCTTGAACAACTCGCAGGCAAAGCCGGTGATACGCCGTCTCCTGCAGAACAGTCGGCCGCGCAGAAGTTGAACGAAGCGCAGAACGCCTTCGCCGACGCTCAACAAGCGACGGGGCAGGGGGCGGTCGAATTGTCGGGTCAAACCGAAGTCGCCAACCAACCGCTGCGCGAAGCGCTGGAGATGGCTTCCAATCTTCCAGCGGTCGAAGCAGCGGCTCAAATGTTGGCGGAAGCGCTGGCTGCCGGTGAGCCTCTTCCCGAAGGAACGGCCGAAGGACAACCGATGCCGGCCGACGGTCAACCCGGTGAAGGTCAGCCGATGCCGGCGGAAGGTGGTCAGCCGGGCGAAGGTCAACCGATGCCGGGCCAGCCCGGACAAGGCAAGCCTGCCGCGAATCCGGGACAACTCGGCACGGGCTTCGTCCCGCAGTCGCCGAAAGTGACCGCGCAGGCGATTGCCGGTGAGAAGGCTCAACAGGCGATGCAGCAGGCGCTCAGTCAGGCTCAGTTGCCGCTGGCTCAACAAACGCCGAACGGCCAGCCCGCGCAACCGGGCCAGCCGAGTCAGCCGCAACCGTCGGAGAGTCAGGAAGGCCAACCGCAGCCCGGCCAGCCGTCCAACTCATCCAAACTGGCGAAGAAGGACGGCGCTCCGACCACCAACCAAAAGGTGAAGGACGGCAAGATCGAAAAGCAGCCGGAAGGGACCGACGTTGCCGACAACAAATCGGCGAAGGGTCGCGAACCGGAAGAGGGTGTGTTGGCGAGACAACTCAAGGACGAACCGTGGTTCGCCAAGCTTCCACCCGAACTCCGCAAGTCGATCCGCGCGGGTGCCGGTCAGAAGCCGCCGCGTGCTTATGAGGAACGGCTGCGGAAATACTTTGAGAGTGTGGACTGAACAATTTGGAGTGCGGCGATTCATCGCCGCTTTTCCTTCGCGGCGGAGCCGCTTTGTTCTGGTCACCAAGAAATAAGACAAAGACAGCGGCTTCGCCGCAAAAAAACAAAGCGGCGATGAATCGCCGCACTCCAAATGAAAGCCAACCCATGACGACCGACAATCTTTCTCCCGACGATGTGGCTGCCGTGCAGAAGTGCGAGCAGGCGTATAACAAGCTCCGCGATGAACTGGCCAAGGTGATCGTGGGCCAGAACGAGGTGATCGAGCAGGTGCTGATCGCGGTCTTCTCCCGCGGGCATGCGCTGCTGGAAGGGGTGCCCGGACTGGCGAAGACGCTGCTCGTGAGTTCGCTCGCGCAGGCACTGCACCTGTCGTTCAAACGCATTCAGTTCACACCCGACCTGATGCCGAGCGACGTTACCGGGACCGACGTGATTCAGGAGAACATGGAGACTCACAACCGCGAGTACAAGTTTCTCCCCGGCCCGCTGTTCGCAAACATGATCCTAGCGGACGAGATCAACCGGACTCCCCCCAAGACGCAGGCCGCGATGCTCGAAGCGATGCAGGAGCGGCAGGTCTCGGCGGGCGGCAAGATTCACAAGCTGCCCGATCCCTTCTTCGTGCTGGCGACTCAGAACCCGCTCGAACAGGAGGGAACGTACCCGCTGCCTGAAGCCCAGCTCGACCGGTTCCTGTTGCACATTCGCGTCGATTATCCGACGGCGGCCGATGAATGGGAGATCGCCCGCCGCGTGACGACCGGCCAGATGGGAGACATTCAAGCCGTGATGTCGGGCGATGACATCAACGTCTTTCAGAAGCTGGTTCATCGCGTGCCGGTCAGCGATCAGGTGCTGGGCTATGCGCACGCTCTGGTCCGCGCATCGCGACCGGGAGCGGTGGAAGCTCCCGACTTCGTCAACAAGTGGGTCAACTGGGGTGCCGGTCCGCGCGGCGTGCTGACTCTCGTCACGTGTGCGAAGGCCCGAGCGATCCTCTACGGCCGCTATCACGCGACGGTCGGCGACGTGCAGGCCGTCGCGAAGGGTGCCCTGCGACATCGCATCGCACCGAACTACGCCGCTCAGGCAGCCGACGTAAACAGCGAGAAGTTGATCGGCATGCTGATGGAGAAGACACCCGCCGATAAGAAGTACGTGCAGCCAGCCTGACCTCTGAAGATTTACGAGAGCAAGAGACCATCGCATGACTGCGTCAGTTCTTTCCCGTTACCTCAACCCTGAAGTTCTAAGCCGCGTTGCCGACCGAACGGTCGAGCCGCGCGGGTTGGTGCTGGGCAATCTGGCCGGGGCGCACAAGTCGCCTCTGTCGGGGTTTGCCGTCGAGTTTGCCGGGCACCGCGATTACGTGGTCGGTGACGATCCGAAGCACATCGACTGGCGGCTGTACTACAAACGTGACCGGCTCTCGATCAAGCAGTATGAGATGGAGACGAACTTCGTCTGCCACCTGCTGCTCGATGTCAGTGCGTCGATGAGGTACGGAGACGACCGGCAGCAGAAACTGCTCTACGCGGCTCAGGCCGCGACGACGCTGGGCTATTCGATTGTGAACCAGAGCGACAAGGTGTCGCTCGCCACGTTCGACGACCGCGTGCGAGGCTACATTCCGCCGAGTAACTCGTTATCGCAGATTCACCGGATGACCCATCATCTCGATGAACTCGAACCGGTCGAGAAGACGAACATGGCCGAGTGTCTGACCGAACTGACGGGCCGCATGGGACGCCGTGAGATCGTGATGATTTTCAGCGACTTCTTCACGGACATGGAAGCTCTCGAAGCGGCCTTGCAACGGATGCGTTACCACCGCCACGAAGTCGTGCTGTTTCACGTCCTGCATCACCACGAGCGGACGTTCGAGTTCGAGGGGATGGTGAAGTTCCTCGGTCTCGAAGAGGTGAGTGAATACCTGACTCAGACCGAGGACATCCGCCGGGGTTACCTCGAAGTGTTGCATCGCTATGAGACGGGCCTCGACGAAATTTGCCGCCGCAACAAGATCGAGTTGGTTGCCGTCGATACGAGCCAAAACTTGGGCGATGTGCTGGTGGACCACCTCAACCAGCGGACTCGTGTGCGCGGCATCAGGTAGCCGTTGATCGCGAGTCATCATGCGTTGCGAGCATGGCTGCGGTCCGGACGGCTTCGATGAAACCGTCCGCTCGCGCGTGGCCCTGCCAGGCGATGTCGAACGCGGTGCCGTGACTGGGGCTGGTGCGGACGATGGGGAGACCGAGCGTCACGTTCACAGCCCGCTCGAAGCCGATCAGCTTGAGTGCGATATGGCCTTGATCGTGATACATCGCGGCGACGCCGTCGAACTCGCCGTGAACCGCGCGACGCAGCAGTGCGTCGGCGGGAATTGGTCCGGTGACGAGGACTCCCGCTCGGCGCGCGGCCTCGACCGCGGGGACGATCAGTGTGGTTTCCTCATCGCCGAACAAGCCTTCTTCCCCCGCGTGAGGATTCAGTGCGCAGACACCAACGCGCGGGGACTCGCAGCCGACGCGCTTCAAGAAACGGCCGATCAGATGGATCGTTTCTTCGATGCGCGGAGTTGTGAGTAAGTCGGGAACACTACGGATGGACGTGTGCAATGTGACGTGCGCGACACCCAATCCAAACGGCCCGCACAGCGGTTCGCCAGGCGGGAGGTAGAGCATCATCGCGAACTCGCGCACGCCGCACTCGTCGGCCAAGATTTCTGTGTGGCCGGGGTAGTTGAGTCCCGCCGCGTGCAGCGCCGCCTTGTTGAGCGGCGCAGTCGTGATCGCATCGATCTCACCACGCAAGGCGGCTCGTGTGGCCGCGACCAGGTAATCGTAAGCCGCTCGCCCCGCACGCGCGTCGATGCGACCGACGGGAACGAAAGACGCGTCGTCGTTCGAGGAGTTCCAGCAGTCGATCACAATTGGAGCGGAGCTAACTCGTCCACTTGGATCCTCATGCCACTGCTTCTCCGCAGACTCCGAAGCAGTGGCACGTCCCACAGTGACTCGCCCAACTTCAGTGATCGAAGCCACTTCGCGAACGACGATGTTCGACTTGATGAGCGTCAACGCGCGACGCAGCACCTCGGGATGCCCGACGACGAGGGGCTGACAGCACGCGGTCAGTCTCTCATCCGTGAGCGACCGCGCGACGACTTCCGGGCCGATCCCGGCCACGTCTCCCAGTGTGAGGGCGATGCGCGGAAGAGCGACTGTCACGGGTAGACCTCGGCGTTACTCAACAGGACTCCGCGCTGATCCTTCTCAGACAGAACGCGCGGTTGAATGTCGGGCCAGTCGATTTTCAGAGCCGGATCGTTCCACAACAGCGCCCGTTCGTCGGACGGCACATAGTAGTCGGTGCATTTGTAGCAGAAGTCGGCCGAGTCGCTTGTCACACAGAAGCCATGAGCGAAGCCGGGCGGGACGTAAAGCTGGCGATGGTTGGTCTCATTCAACACGGCAGTGAACGAGTGACCGAATGTCGGTGAGCCGCTTCGCAAATCAACGGCCACGTCCACGACTTCGCCACGCGTCACGAAGACCAGTTTTCCCTGCGGCTTGGTGAGTTGATAGTGCAGCCCACGCAGCGTCCCCCGGCTCGAACGCGAACAATTGTCCTGCACGAAGTCGGCGTCGATGCCTGCTGCGAGATACCGCTCGCGCTGGTAGCTTTCAAAAAAGAAGCCGCGTACGTCACCGAAGGCCTTCGGTTCGATCAGCAGCAGTCCGGCGAGTTCGGTGGGGATGACGTGCATGGTGGGGGGAGCGGCCTGTTCTGGGAGCCAGCGTTCAAATGTTCCGCTCTTCTGTGGTGCATTCGCGGAGCGAATGCACCACAGAAGA
>JAYVDI010000074.1:0-26247 GCA_043749505.1 Schlesneria sp.
ATCCCGCAACATCTTCGAATTCATCACCGCCGCCACCACACGACTCCACGACGACAAGCAGACTCCACCATCACTCCTCCCCGTGTCGTGAACGGTTACGTCCCCTCTCGCAGTGAACACGCGGAGTTCGCCTGCTTGAAATGGCATCCGTTTACTTGTTGGAACGGCTTTGCTCATAATGGCCTCGGCGTGAGTGGCCATTGAAAAAATGGCGTAGAGAGATGCCGGTCGAAATGACCGGAGTGGTTTCCAAGTGAACTCAGTTTGTCCGCGCACTGGAGTCCCGACGAATGTCATCGTTCCGTCTGTTGTTTCCTTCGTCAGGTGTGCGGTTTGATCGTTTGTCGTTCACAGTCATCTCGTCAAAATGCCCGCCATGTCCGAAACGCAATTGCAGTCGGAAACAAAATCTTCATCAACCAACGAAGCAGGATTGGGAGAGACCGTCATACCGGGACAAGGCTCCGGTAATCTCGACAAGACGGATGTTCCTCCTCAAGCAACTCAGGGAAAGAAAATGGATAAAGCAGCAGGACAGGCGGCAACGGGCGACGCGAAGAAGTCGGAAGACACGGCTCCGGCGTCGGGAGCCACCGATTCGGGGGTAACGCAGATCGGCAAGTACAAGATCGTGAAGAAGCTTGGCCAAGGGGGCATGGGCGAGGTGTACCTCGGCGAGGACACGAAGCTCGGTCGCAAGGCGGCGATCAAAGTATTGTCGAAGGGACTGGCGGGAAAGGGTGATTTCGTCGAACGCTTCTACCGCGAAGCCCGCTCGATGGCGAAGATGAACCACGACAACGCTGTCAGTGTTTACGATGTCGATCAGGACGATGGCCTGCACTACGTGGCGATGGAGTTCGTCGATGGTAAGTCGATGCAGGGTTGGATGGACAAGCTCGGCAAGCTGCCGGTGGGCGATGCGCTGCATGTGACGCTGCGGTGCGCGGAGGCTCTGCAAGTCGCGCACAACCAAAGCATGGTCCATCGCGACATCAAGCCCGACAACGTGATGATGACGACCAAAGGGAAGGTCAAAGTCGCCGACTTCGGACTCGCCAAAGCGACCGACGAGGACATGTCGATGACCCAAAGTGGCACGGGACTCGGCACGCCGTATTACATGGCTCCCGAGCAGGCTCGCAACGCGAAGCACGTCGATGGACGAACCGACATCTACGCGCTCGGCATCACACTGTATTACTTCCTGACGGGAAAACTGCCGTTCACGGGGAATTCGGCCCTCGAAGTCATCATGAACAAGGAGAAGGGCCAGTTCGTCGCGGCGCGGAGAATCACGCCGGAAGTTCCCGAGAAACTGGACCTCATCATCGACAAGATGATCGCGAAGGACTTGAGCGTCCGGTGCAAGGACTGCGGCGAAGTCATCAAGCTGCTCAGCAGTCTCGGTCTGGAAAGTCCTTCGCTGAGCTTCATTGATGCGCCGGACAAAGTGGTCCAAACGGCGGCAGGCAGCGCAGCGGCTGGTGCAACTCGTGCGGGCCAGTCGATGGTGCAGACACCTCGCGCCGCGACGACATCGGGCGTTCCGAAGACCTCTGCCGAAGATGCGGCATCCAAATCAAGTCCGCCGAGTTCGGCGGCGACCGCTCAAACTTGGATCGTGCAGTACAAGAACGCTCAGGGAAAGGACACGATCTCCAAGCTGACCTCCGCGCAAATTCAGGCCGGGCTGAAGTCGGGGACACTCGACGCCAAGGCTAGGTGCAAGAAGTCGGCCGCCGATCAGTTCCTGCCGATCGCGCACTTCCCAGAGTTTGCTCGTCAGGTTGAAAGCCGCCTCATCAAAGACAAGGCGGACAAGAAGGCGGGCGACATGAAGTCGATCTACGCCGACATCGACCGCCAGTACGGCCGTCGCGGCTGGACGCGCTGGTTCAAGAACCTTGCGTCGGGAACTTACGGGCTCATCACCTTGATCGCGTGGCTGCTGATCATCTTCGGCGGGCTGGGAGCAATCGTTCTGTTCCGACAAGAGATTTGGAACAAGTTCGCAAATTCGGTTAACATCGCTCAGACCACATCCGCAGCACCAGCCGCGACCGGTGGGCAGCCGAGTCTGCCAGCGCAGCCGGAGACTGCGAAGTAGAGCGCGTGCCGATCGGGGCTCGCTCTACCTTTAGAGGAGCATCACGAGTCCGGGCAATTCACGGATTCGCTGATAGACCTCCAACGCCTGATGGGCATCCTCGACCCACGGCTCGATGGTGACCGAGACGTGGCGGCCTTTCGGTGTCTGACGCAGTTCGTGAGGCGGATCGAAGTCGAGCGACAGCGATTCTCGCACGGCAGCGACCACGGAATCGGCGAACTTTCTATCACTGTGGCCGATTGCCTTGAACACGAACTTGCCGGGGAACAGGTGCGTGGATTTGAGAAGTTCTTCGGGCGGAAGGTCACTCATGTTTCGTTATCCACCTCACACGGCAAAGGGCGAGTCGTTGAACCGCACGGGCAACGCCCCGCACGGCGGTTGGGAAATCACGCTCAAACACTACTCGACGCACGGGGCGTTGCCCACGCGGCCAAACGAAGCGAACGACATCAGGTCGATGACCTCGCTTGCGAAACGACTGCCGCGAGACAACACTGTCGCCCTCTTGGAGGATGGCCCCGAGAGAAACCGCTGCGGAGGCTGTCGATTTCATTGTGTGATGTGCGGATGATGTCTCCGCCGAACGCTCCCCACTGAGCGTGTCCGATCTGCCACGGGAACGCTCCGCGTTGTGTCGTGAGGCCGCGACTGCGAGGCAGGGCGTTGTCTCACCGAACAGGCCGCTTCGCCGCGGAGGTCGTCGCAGGATGAGTCCGTTTGATTTTTGGAACAGCTTTTCGTTGAAGGGTCTTGGGTTGAACATTATGCAAGCGTTGGGCCGCAGCAAGACCAAGGGCAAGGTTCCAATTTACAACGAGGACGAACGTGAAGGTCTGCGAACCGCTGGCCGGTTCAATGCGCAGGTCATGGACTTCCTCAGGCCGCACGTCCAGCAAGGCGTCACCACCATCGAACTGGATCGCCTCGTCTATGAGTACACGCTCGATCACGGTCACACGCCCGCCTGCCTCGGCTATAAAAAGTACCCGAACAGCATCTGCACCAGTGTGAATGAGATCGTCTGCCACGGCATCCCCAATCGCGTGCCGCTGCAAAACGGTGACATCGTCAACGTGGATCTGACCACCATCGTGGACGGCTGGCACGGCGACTCGTCCGAAACATTCCTCATCGGCAACGTCGCTGAAGAGGCGCGCAAACTGGTGCAGGCGGCGTTCGATGCAATGCACGTCGGGATCGACGCTATTCAAACGTACGGCAAGCTCACGGAGATCGGCCGCTCGATCGAACGGTTCGCTCGTGTGCGAGGCTACTCCGTGGTGCAGGAGTATCAGGGGCACGGGCTGGGCCGTCAGTTTCATCAGGAACCCGGCGTGCCGCACTACGTCCCGAAGTCGGGTGCCTCCAACTTGGTTCTTGAACCGGGGATGTGCTTCACCGTCGAGCCGATGATCAATGCGGGAACGTGGCGGACGATGCTCGATAACCGCGACAAGTGGACGGTTCGCACGATCGACCTGTCGCTGTCGGCCCAGTTTGAACACACGGTCCTCGTTACTGAGTCCGGTCCCGAAGTGCTGACCTTTACCCAGAATGGCCCGCTGCCAGGTCACAAGTTCTGAGTGGTCTCACCCGGAACTGTTTTGCTGACTGGCCACGCTAATGGAACCGCAACGAAACAGATCGAGAGAGTTTCGATTCGGTTTCCGCCCAAATCTCGCTGATTGTCACGCCCCGACCCCGGAGATAGGATGCCCGCCGCTTCGCACGGGTTTGTGCGTCGATGAGGTTCGTCTCCCCCTGTCCGGTTTATGCGGCTTCAGCCCGCCGCATGACAAGGATTCGCCAGTCATGAGCGACCGACTGAGTTGGATGCTCCTGTCCTTTCCGCTCCCGTCACTCGGGTCGTTGCGGGTCCGTGTGAATTGGTTTTTCCTCATCTTTGCCGCCGTCTTTGTTCTGCGTTTCGGCGCGGTATTCGGGCTGACTCTGACCGGACTGCTCTTGGCCTCGGTGTTCCTGCATGAATGGGGTCACGTCATTGCGGCGCGGCTGACAGGGGGAAGTGCCAGCGAAATTCATCTCTCTCCGCTCGGTGGTTTGGCCACCGTGCAACCGGGGCGTGACACGTTTTCTCAAATTTTCACGGCCGCCGCCGGCCCGCTCATGAACCTACTGGCCTGCTTGGCACTGTTCCCCGGCAACTACGCTCCCATTACGTCGTGGGACATTTTGAATCCGCTTATTTTGCCCGTGAGTCACTTGAGCGAGGACCATCTCGCACGCGATCTGAGGCTGTTGGCGTTCGCGGTCAACTGGTTGTTGCTCGTCGTCAACATGTTGCCGATTGTTCCGCTCGACGGTGGCCAGATCCTGCGGGCTGTGATGGCGACGCGCATTCATCCCGAGTTGGTCGCTCGAGCCGCAGCTAAGGCCTCAATATTCTTCTCGGGCTTGTTGATGATTGCCGGGTTGATTGGAGATTGGTCAGTCGTCGTGTTCGTCGGTGCGATTCTGCTGGTCATCAACGTGGTGCAACTCATCGAAGAACAGACTTCGGAATTCATGGACGAAGAGTTTCAGGGCTACGATTTTTCGGAAGGCTACACGAGTTTGGAACGATCGGGTGGCGAGTCTGCCTCGCAACCTGATGGCACTCTCAACCCGCTGCAACGCTGGCGCGAACAGCGCCGCATCAAGCGTGAACTGGATGAACAACGCGAGCGGGCCGACGCCGAGCAGCAACTGGATGGCCTGCTCGCCAAAGTTCACGAGCACGGCATGGCGTCGCTGACCGCGCGCGAACAACGTCTGCTCCAGCAAGTCAGCGACCTGCTGAGAGAACGCGGCAAACGCCCGTCGTGACTCGCGACGATGCTTGCCACAAACTCCGCGCCCCGCGCTTCGATCAAGTGATCCGTCAGGCCGCCGGGACTAATCGGACGACTCAGGTGCGACGAAAAAAAGTCCCCGAGTCACAAGCAACCCCGCAGTCGGATTGATAGCTTTTCGGCGCGTAGGATGGGCACTCCTGCCCGTCCGGCGTTGCGCATCAAGACTTGACTGGCAACAGTCCCCGTCGCCCGCTCGCAACTTTGTCACGCCATCATTCGTAAGGAACACGTCCATGAGCAAGCCACTCAACGTCGCCATGATCGGTCTCGGGTTCGGGTCGGAGTTCATTCCGATTTACCAAGCTCTGCCCGGAGTCAACGTCTACGCTCTCTGCCAGCGGAACAAAGAGAAGCTCGACAAGGTCGGCGATCAGTTTGGGATCGGCCAGCGGTACACCGAGTACGGCGACGTGCTGAAGGATCCCAACGTCGATTTCGTCCACATCAACAGCCCGATCTCCGAACACGCTTGGATGTCGATGGAGGCATTGAAGGCGGGCAAGCACGTGATGTGTACCGTCCCAATGGCGACCAACGTCGAGGACTGCCGCAAGATCTGCGAACTCGTGAAGCAGACCGGCTTGAAGTACATGATGGCCGAGACCGTCGTCTACTCGCGCGAGTTTCTGTTCATCAAGGAGATGTACCAGAAGGGTGAGCTTGGAAAAATTCAGCACGTCGCCGCGTCGCACCCGCAGGACATGGACGGCTGGCCCGACTACTGGCAGAAGATGATCCCGATGCACTACGCGACGCACGTCGTCAGCCCGTGTCTCGGTCTGTTGAACGGTCGCGCTGAGACGGTGAGCTGCTTCGGTTCGGGAACGGTTCGCGACGACATCGCGCAGAAGTCGGGCAACACGTTTGCCGTCGAGTCGTGTCACATCAAGATCAAAGACAGCGACGTGACCGCCCACATCTGGCGGTGCCTCTACGACGTGGCCCGTCAGTACCGTGAGAGCTTCGATGTCTACGGCACGAAGAAATCGTTCGAGTGGACGCTGTCGGAACACGACCAGCACGTCATGCACACAGCGAAGCTCCCCGAGCCAGAGATCGCCTCGAAGATCACCGTCCCCGACTACGCGCACCTGCTCCCCGAACCGATCCGCAAGTTCACGCTGCCGTCCGAGATTCATGACACCGAGCATCTGTCGTTCATCCAGGGCGGCGGCCACGGCGGCTCGCACCCGCACCTCATCAACGAAATGGTGAGTGCTCTGCGCGATAACCGCGATCCATGGCCGAACGCGACCTTGTCGGCCAACTGGACCTGCGTCGGCATCCTCGCCCACGAGTCGGCCCTGCAAGGCGGAGTGCCGATCAAGCTGCCCGAGTTCACACTGGCGTGAGGTGTTCGATGTCCAATCTCGGCGTCAGTCAGGAACAGCAGCGACAGTACCTCAGTCAGTGGAGGTCTGTCGGTCCCGTGCTGGATGGGATTCGCTTTCAGGAACTGCGGGCGATGACCGACGAGGAACGTGTTCGATCGACGGCAGCGCTCATGGCGTGTTCCATCCGCAGGATTCCCAACGATGCCACCGGCTGGGTGGCATGGCAGAAAGTCAGGGAACGATGGATGAACCGTGGCTGATTGCGGAAGCAATGGGCGAGCTGCGGGCGTTTCTGAACGAGCAGCGCTGGGACTACTGATTGGTCGGTGGACTGGCGGCCAGGCGCTGGGGCGAGCCGCAGTTCACCAAGGACATCGGCATCGTTTTGCTGATGGGATTCGGCAACGAGTCGTAGTTCGTTCAACCGTTGCTGGAGGCTTTTCCGGCGCGGCTGGCGGATGCGGCTCAATTTGCTCATGAAAACCGCATCCTGCTGCTGTCCTCGAAAAATGGCGTCGCATTGGATGTCTCATTGGGAGGGCTGCCGTTTGAAGAGGAGATGCAGTCGCGATCGCGTCTCACGCAGATCTTGCCGGGGGGCGAGATGCGGACAGCCAGTCCCGAAGACATCGTCGTCATGAAGTTCATCGCCAACAGACCGATCGACCTGAAGGACATCGAAGGGATCATCTCCAGCCAGGGAGGCGATCTGGATTGCGACTACATCCGGCGCTGGCTGTCCGACTTGGCCCAGCTTTGGGAACAGACCGATCTCGTCGGCAACTTTGAGCAGGCGCTTCTCTCGGTCGCGAAACGAATGAAGTCGGCACCACCACTCAGTTCGTCTCCGAAACGACCTCGTGAATAATGAGAAGAGTGGTGAAAAACAGCATCGCTAATCTTGTCACACCTGTTTCAGCGACGGTTTGCGTTCGGTGATCGAAGGGCAAACGGCCGACATCTCGGCGTTGAGGGCGATGTAGTCGTGCCATTCGAGCGGGACGTTGTCTTCGTGGAAGATCGCGCTTTCCGGACACTCGGTCACGCACGCTTCGCAGTCGATGCAGTGATCGGGGTCGATGAACAGCATCCCGTCGCCCTCATGAAAACAGTCGCACGGGCAGACGACGACACAGGCGGTGTGCTTGCAGCCAAAACAGGGTTCCGTCACAACGAAGGCCATGAGGGTTACTTTCAATTTGAAGTCCGAACGTCGAGCAGGTGAGTCGCGTCTGCTTCTCTTTCGTGTTGATGAGCACAGGCGGGTCGCCTGTGCTACGGGTCTCGCAACTGGCCCGCATCACACTCCAGATGCGGAAGCGAGTCGCCGACCGGACAAGAATTCTCAAAAATCCTGCGGGGCCGATGCTTGAAGCCGTTCGATTCACCACCGCCTGCTGCGAGCGAGCCATCACGAATCGAATCGGCGTGGTTGGTGGCGTCGTTTCGAGACGGGGACGACGCGGCGGCGACCGCTCTGTTTGAGCGGTACTTCGCGCGGCTGACGGCTCTCGTGCGGGGGCGACTCGGCGCGAAGTTGCGGGCGCGGGTTGATGCCGATGATGTGGCGATGTCGGCGTACCGCAGCTTCTTCGTTCGCGCTGCGGCCGGTCAGTTTGAATTGGCCGAGACCGGTGACTTGTGGCGGCTGCTGGCTCGGATGGCGCTCCACAAGTTGTCGCATCAGGTCGAGCGACACACGGCTGAGAAGCGGGCGGTCTCGCAGGAAGAACGGCTGGCTGACTCAAATGGCATCGCACACGACATCGTGTCGCCCGAGCCATCTCCCGACGAAGTAGCGGCCATCGCGGACGAGCTGGAATTCATCATGCGTTCGCTCAACGAGACGCAGCGCAGAACGCTCGAGCTCCGGTTGCAGGGCGAACTCCTCGAAGCGATCGCCGCCGAGTTGAGCCAGTCGGAACGAACGGTGAGAAGAACATTGGCTCATGTCCGCGAGGTGATGCTCAAACGCCTGCCTGATGCTGAGCGGGCTGGCGCAGTGCGGGTCGATCCAGCGTCTGGCAATCAGACTGTCACAGGTGAGTCGGGCGGCGTCAGCCCCCGGACTTGGATGTCGCAACGAACAGTCCGGGGGCTGACGCCGCTCGGCACACCAAGACTCGTTGGGGTCGCGAGTGAGACCCCACTGCTCGACCATACCGACTTCCTACTCCAACGCCACATCGGCGAGGGGCTGACCGGCAAGGTCTATCGCGCGTGGTGGAAGAGTCGCGCGTGCGAAGTGGCCGTCAAATATCTGCGGCGAACACATCTCAAGCATCCGGAACGGATCGCGCGGTTTTGCGAGGAGGCGGCTTTGGTTGCAGAACTCAACCATTCAAATATCGTCGCGCTGCATGGTCTCGGTCGCGCACTTCACGGTGGGTTCTTCATCGTGTTCGAGTGGATCGACGGCCCGAACTTGCAAACGTTGTTGGAACGAAGTGTCTCGAACCAACAGCCGCTTGCCGTGGAAACCGTCTCACGCTGGATGTCCGATGCGGCACGAGCCATCGAGTACGCGCATCAGCGAGGCGTCGTGCATTGCGATCTCAAGCCGAGCAATCTGTTGCTCGCTCCTGACGGGCGAGTCGTGCTGACTGACTTCGGCTTCGCGCGGCGGCTGACTGTGGGCGAGGAGCCGTTCGTTGCGGGAGGGACGCTCGCGTTCATGGCTCCCGAGCAACTGGACTCATCGTTTGGCGAGATCGGTCCTCACACCGACATCTATGGTTGGGGAGCTGTTCTCTTTACGCTTCTCGCCGGCCAGCCGCCGCATCGCGAACGCCGGCCCACCGATGTGTTGGCTGCTATCCTCCAAGGCTGCTCGCCGCGACAAGTGCGAGAGATTCGTTCCGATATCCCTCAGCAACTTGCCGCCGTTTGTGATGCCTGCTTGGAGTCGAATCCGCTCTCACGTCCGCCTTCGCTGCGCGACTGCATGTAAACGGTGAATGAGTCTGGCAGTCACTCCGCTGGTCCGGTCGGTTCTGTCGGCTCTCTTTTTTGAGTCGCCTCATTGATCGCGTCCTGCAAGCAGACTCGACAGAGGCAGCGCGTCGCGGAACAGACGGGAAGGACCGCGGGGAAGTCCATGCACCAGCAATGGTCTCGCCCGGCTGCGATGTCGCAGACAAACGCGGTTCGGCAACGAGGGCACTCGCTGTTGGAAGAGGCCGTGGCGGCGAGTCGGGTGTCGTTCGAAGTCATGCGGGCGATGATACACCTCGCACGGCCGAAATTGACGCACAGTCGTTTAACCGCGTGGGCAACGCCCCGCGCGCCGAGCGACGTGGAAAGCTGTTTCGCCATTCGACACGCGGGGCGTTGCCCACGCGGTTAAACGAGTTCATTCAACCCGTGCAAGGTATACAATCCGCCGCGAACGTCGTCCCGCCCTCGGGAAACGTAGGATGGGCACTCCTGCTCCGTCCGCTCCTCAAAGCCAAGGCAGGACGGGCAGAAGTGCCCATCCTACATCTTCATTAAGGCCGTTCTCATGCGCGTGTTTGTGGTGCTGCGTTCTGTCGTGAGGTTATTCATTGTGGGTCTGTTGCTCGCAGCGGTGTCTGGCGCGGCGGAGCCGCCCGATTTGATCGTGCATCACGGGAAAATCGTGACCGTCGATGCGAAGTTCTCGATGGCCGAGGCGATGGCTGTGAAGGGCGACCGGATTCAGGCGGTTGGCTCAAACGACGAGATGCTCAAACTGGCCGGTCCGCAGACGAATCTTGTCGATTTGAAGGGGCGGACGGTGATTCCTGGACTGTGTGATTCGCATGTGCATGCTCCCGGTGCCGCGATGTATGAGTTCGATCACCCGGTTCCCGAGATGGACACCGTGGCCGACGTGCTGAAGTACATCGCCGCACGGGCGGATGCGCTCGACGATGGTGATTGGATCGTGGTCTCGCAAGTCTTCATCACGCGGCTGCGGGACCAGCGGTATCCGAACCGCAGGGAGCTCGACGCGGCGGCTCCGAAGAACCCGGTGATGTTCAGCACGGGGCCGGACTGCTCGTGCAACTCGCTCGCGCTGGAATTGAGCGGCATCGACAAGAATTTTGAGATCACCGACGGCAAGGCGGGGAAGATCGAGAAAGATCCGCTCACGGGCGAACCGACGGGCATTCTGCGGAATGCGTCGCGCTTCGTGAAATCGAAGTCCAAGTCGAAAGCGGCGACGCTCGATGATCGTGCGCGAAGGCTCAAAGAGTTGTTTGCCGACTACAACGCGGTCGGTCTCACCAGCGTGGCCGATCGTTCAGCGAACGATGAGTCAATCAAAGCGTACTCGCAGTTGAAAGAGGCGGGCGAATTGAACTGCCGCGTGTTTCTGTCTTACGGCGTGAACGGCATGGGAAGTCGCGAAGAGGTGGAGCGTGGGATTCAAAAGGCGGCCGATCATCCGCTGCACCAGTACGACTCGCGTCTGTGGCTGCGCGGAATCAAGGTGTTCCTTGATGGCGGCATGTTGACCGGCAGTGCGTACCTGCGGCAGCCGTGGGGCGTGAGCGACATCTACTCCATCACCGATCCCGACTATCGCGGCATCCGGTTCATCCCGCAGGAGGACTTGGTTCACATGGCGCGGTTCGCGTTGAAGCGTGATCTTCAATTCACCGCCCACTCGGTCGGTGACGGCGCGATTCACGCGCTGATCGATGCCTATGCCGAAATCAACAAAGAGTTGCCCGTCCGTCCGTGTCGGCCGTGTATCACGCACTGCAACTTCATGAGTTTGGAGGCGATTCAGCAGATGCAGCAACTCGGCGTGGTGGCCGATCTGCAACCGGCTTGGCTGTGGCTTGATGGAGCCACGCTGCGGAAGCAATTCGGCGACGAGCGGCTGACATATTTCCAACCCTACAAAACGTTGTTTGAACACGGCGTGGTCGTGGGGGGCGGCTCCGACCACATGCAGAAGATTGGCAGCTTGAGGTCAGTCAACCCGTACAACCCGTTCCTCGGGATGTGGACGGCGCTCACTCGTCAGCCGCGTCGCACCGATCGGCCGCTGCACGTCGAACAAGTGATCTCGCGTGAACAGATACTGCGGCTCTACACCATCAACAACGCATGGCTCACGTTTGAGGAGGCTCAAAAGGGATCGCTCGAACCGGGCAAGCTGGCCGACTTCGTCGTGCTGAAGCAGGACATTCTGACCTGCCCGCTGGACGACGTACGCAGCATCAACGTCGATGCGACGTATCTCGGCGGACAATGTCTGTACGCGGCCGAGTGACCATCGAACTATGAACGTGCGCTGACTTCGCTTCTACCTCGCGCGGTCCAAAGTGAGACATTTGCCAAATGCCTCGTTGGTGAGCCGATGGCGTCAGCCCCGGACTCATACGCCTGAAATCCGGGGGCTGACGCCACCCGGCTCACCTAGAATGACTCAACACTGACCGCGCGAAATATAAACGAAGCAAATGTCTCACTTTCCCCCGCGAGAGGTATCGCACGGGGGACTCTCCACGGAAAATAGGACGCGGGTTTGGTCCGGTCGCGTGGGGACGGGCGCTGGTATTCCCCGGTTCGCGCGCGTTCGGCTAGAATCGGTCTGCGGTAACCGACTTTCGTGACCGGTAGGTCGCAACTTTGAGCGTGCGACAGGGATGTCCGCGTCACAGATTCCATGGCGGGTGAGATGGCTTCGACAGCGGCTTCCAAGAACACCGGATCGGCGACCCGTGCGGCGGAGTCGCGTCCGAGTCGCAGCCCGCGCTTCGATGCGGATCGACGCGGAGCCTTGCGGTCGTTGGTCGAGTCGTTCATTTCCCTGTTTGTTGCCGTGCTGCTCTTTCGCACGTTTGCGGCCGAAGGTTACATGATCTCGACCGGTTCGATGGCTCCCTGTCTGTTGGGATTCCACAAGCGAGTCGAATGCCCGACATGCGGGGAGACATTTCCGTTTGGAGTCGCCTACGACACCGATGACGAGACGAAATCGGAAGAACTCGCGCGGGGCCGGTCTCGCGCCATCTGCCCCAATTGTGGACAGAGGGCGATCGACTTGAGCGAGGTGCCGCGCAATCACGGCGACCAATTGTTGATCAACAAGCAGGCGTATCTGTATCGCTCGCCACAGCGATGGGAGATCGTCGTCTTTCGCAATCCCGCCAAGCCGACGGAAGCGTATGTCAAGCGCGTCGTCGGGCTGCCGGGCGAGAAGCTGCAACTGAGCGATGGCGATGTCATCATCGACGGCCAACGGGCGCGAAAGGACTGGGACCGCCAACGGGCAATGCGCATTCTCGTTCACGATCACGACCATCAGCCTCACCGTGATCCCGGTTTTCAACCGCACTGGCAGCCGGTGGACGAAGAGGCGGTCGATGTGAGTTCCGGTGCCAAGCCCGGTGGTTGGCGGGTGGCCGACAACGGGTTTGAGTTGCACGAGGGGAACGAGCGTCGGCCCGATCGCGAACCGTTTCATTGGGTCGAGTATCTGCACTGGGTTCGCGCGGGGGGCTTGCATGAGACCTCGGTCGCTCTGGCTCGATGGCCTGTCGATCTGCTGCCGTCATCAGTCCCGTCGATTGGTCTGCGGTTCGATCCGCAGACAGCGTCGCTCGGATTCACCGGCGTGCTCCCCGTCGAGATGGCTCAGCGCATCGCAGCCCTCACCGAAGACGTTCCGTTTCGCAAGGCTCTCACCGAGTTGCAAGTGGCAACGCACATCGCGCCGCTGGTCGATGGCTACGGCTACAACCCGAACGAAGGGGGCGCGGTCCCGAATCCTGTGCGAGACGTGATGCTCTCGGCGCGGGTCGAGTGGGAACGTGGCTCGGGCGAGTTCGCGATTCAGATGACGGATGGTTCGCAGGACTTCACCGTCGTGTTTGATGCCAGCCGCCGTGAAGTGAAACTCTTCACCGCGACCGGTGATGCTCCCGCGCTAACGGGTGACTGGCCCGCGTCGCTCGACAAGGCGGCGGCGGTCGAGGTCTCATTGTTCGACAAGCAAGTCGCTATCGCCGTCAATGGTCAGTTGGTGCTGGAGCCGCTGCCGTTCGAGACTCCCGTCGGAACGCCCGCGCCGCACAGTGCCGTCCGTTTCGGAGCACGCGGCCTCGACGTGCGCGTCGATCAACTGAAGCTCTATCGCGACGTGTACTACACGTCGTCTCGAGCACGTCATGGCGTGAATCGGCCGCACCAATTGGGCGACGACGACTTCTTCATGCTTGGCGACAACAGCCCGCTCTCCCACGACAGCCGCCGCTGGGATGAAGCCCCCGTTCATCGCTCGCTGCTCTTGGGCAAGCCGTTTCTAGTCCACCTGCCGTCCAAGCCCGGCCGCCTGCGCATCGGCGACCAAGAGATGCACCTGCGCATGCCGGATACCGAACGAATCCGGTTCCTGAAGTGACCGAGGTGTTGAAGTCCGGCTAACAAAGCTAAGCCGGACTTCAGCCGCGACAACCAAGCACCTCCGCATAGACCTCGCGGATCCGTTGCGTCATGAACTGGTGGCGGAACTGCTCACGGAAGCGGGCGCGGCCGGTCGCGCCGAGGCGGTGTCTCAGCGCGGGGTCGGTCGCGAGTTCGCAGAGGGCATTCGATAACTCGTCGATCGACTGCGACGGCAACAGATAGCCGGTCTCGTTCGGGATGACGACTTCTTTCGCGCCGTCGGTGTCGTAACTGACGACTGGCTTCCCTGCGATCAGGCCCTGCGGCAGGACGCGCGCGAGTCCCTCCCAGACGCTCGTGTGAACGACGATGTTCATCGCGTGAACCAACTCAGCAACCTGACTCGGCGGAACGAGGCCCGCAAACACAAAAAAGTCACGCAAACCGTTCGCGGTCAGTTCTGCTTCAAACTGCTGACGCAAGCTGCCGTCGCCGACGAACAGGAAGCGGACGTTCGGGCACCGTTCGATGACAGCCTTTGCAGCGCTGAGGACGAACTCGTGCCCCTTGAGCGGAAACAGTCGGCCCACCTTCCCGATGACGATCTGGTCCGGCAGCAGCCCCAACTCGTGACGGACTACTTCGGGCGGTCGAGGCGGTGTGAGAAACGGCTCGACATCAAAGCCGCTGTAAATCGTCACGAATTTTTCGCGTGGAGCGACTCGCGCGGCCACGTACTGGTCGGTCATCGCATCACAGACCGAGATGAACTTGTCGGTATGCCTCGCCGCCCAGCGTTCAAGCGACTGATAAATGCGATGCGCCAGCCAACTCTGTCCGTAATGAAACGCCGCGCCGTGGATCGTGTGAACACACGGCAGCCGCAGCTTCCCCGCGACCGCCCGCCCAATGATCCCCGCCTTCGACGAGTGCGTGTGCAGCAGGTCCGGCTTGATCTCACGCAGCATCCGCACCAGCTCGCGATACGTCCGCCAGTCATGCCACGGATGAATGGCCCGCCGCGACGAGTCGATGATTCGCAGATCAAACCCCGCTCGCCGAGCACGCTCCTCCAACGATCCCTCCGGCCCCAGCCCCGGCCCGGTGATAAGCGTCACCTTGTCGCCGAACAGGCTGTGCTGATCCTCACAGGTCAGCAGCGTATTCTCCTGCGCCCCGCCAACAATGAGCCGTGTGATGTAGTGAACGATGTGCATGGGGAAGGATTCTGAAGCTTCAATCCATGAGGCAGAGGCATTTCGGCCAAGGTCACAGCGGTCGTTTAGTGTTTGTCTTTTCGCCGACGTTCGAGCTGTTCCACGTCAGCCAAATCTTGCATCCGCCCGGCAGACCGTTTGGACTGAATCAGACTCGCCAAGTCGATGAAGTTCACTTCAACTCCATCGAAGTCGGCGACGACTCTCGCGGCAAAACAACTACGGAACGAGGGCTTGGTTAACCCCACCAAAAGATCAATCCGCAGGGGCGGTTGCCCCAATTGAATGACGTGGTTCGGTTCGATGAAATCCGCTTCGGTAAACCGCAGGGATGCGAAGCCGAATTCGTTCAACACGGCCACGACACGTCTTGCATTGGCTTTGGAAACATCGAGCCAGATATCAAGATCCTTCGTGTATCTCGGGTGACCGTGGTACGCGACGGCGTATCCGCCGATGACCAGATACCGAACTTGGAACGAGTTCAACAATTGAACAAACTCTTTGAAGTCGGGGCTGAGCATCGTACTTCCATCGAATGTATTCTTGACGAATCTCCTCGAGCGCCGCGAGACGGGCCTCGGGGGGCTGGCTCATCCAGTATTCGACATCGTTCGTCGGCTGGCCGAGCCGCGTTTTGGTTGCCACCATCGCCATCTGTCGAGCGCGAGCCATGATCAACTTTCTGATTGAACTCTTTCAATGCAACGGTCTTCACGCTGTCACAACCTCCGCGTGGCACGTTGCCGCAGCACTATAATCGGTCGCCCCCCCTTTGGCACTTTGTCACAACATTCGAGGAATCGGTCATGTCGACCACACTACTCACCCTTCCTCCCCTCGCGGGACTCTGTTCGTTTGAGGAAGCTCAGCGGGCGGAGTTGTCTGTGGAGGGATGCACTTCGTGGATCAAGCGGCATCATTATTTGCTCGTCCGGTTGCACGAGATGCTGACCGCGCGGATTACTTCGGAGCCGGTCTATGAGCTGAAAATGGCGTTCAGCCTGCATACTCATTTGTGTGCGGAACATGCTTCGGCGTACCGGCAGCGCGTCGGTGAGATGCGAGAACCGCCGCTCGGGTTGGAGGCCGTGCCGCATGACGCGCTGAAGCTGCTGTGTGACGAAGTCCTCTGTTCGCCGAGTCATGTCGAACTGGTGATTGGCATCTACGAAGTGATTGTTCCGGCGCTGATCGCGTCGCTGGAGGAGTACCAAGCGGCGACGAACTTGCTCGCTGATGCACCGACTGTCCGGCTGAACCGCTTCTGTCTGCTGGAGCTTCGCGACGTGCGGGCTTACGGCGCACGAGCGGCCGAGTCACTCGTGGACGCGGCCTCGCGCGAACGGCTTGCATCGTGGGTCACGTTGCTGCGCGAGTGTGTCGCGAGTGCGGGTGGTGTCTCGGGAAGGCGCGGTGAAGGGCGAACACTTCTTGTCCCCTCGCCCCCGTCTTCGGGGGAGAGGGTTAGGGGGCTGAGCGGTGATCACGCCATCCATGAACGATCGACCTCATCATCTGACCTTCAACCTTCGACCATTCACCATCAACCCGTCACCGAAAGCCCCCCTCACCCTAACCCTCTCCCCCCCAAGGCGGGGGGCGAGGGGACAAGAACGGCAAACGCTTCACCAACATCGCTCCCCACTCCTCACTTCTCTGCCACGCCGTTTCAGTACGACCCCGTGCCGCAGCGCGATGCCCGATTCGCCGACTCGTACAACGCGGGCGTGAACCCGGAAGCGTTCTTGTACGACGCGCGCTTCGCCGCGCGGGACAAGGTGTTGATGATGCTTTACAAGCGGCTGCGTGAAATCGACGTGCCTGAGATGATGGCCAGCATCCTCACGCAGACGAAGGGAAAGCCGTGGAAGTACACGCGCGACATGACGCGGCAACTGTGGGATGAGGCTCGTCACGCGATGCTCGGTGAAGTGGGGTTTGTCGCGCTGGGGATCGACTGGTCGCACATCCCGATCAACTTCACCTGGTCACTTAACCTGAACACGCAGCTCGAACCGTGGGAGCGTCACGCGGTCTTGTTCTTCATCGAGCAGGGGCTGATGCCGCGTTCGGGAAAGCGATTCGAGTGGGAAGTCGGCCAAGCCTCGGGTCTGCCGCTGGCCGCCGTAATTCAGGATTTCGACTGGGCCGATGAAGTCTTGCACGCGCAGATCGGCCGCGAGTGGTACGTGAAGGAATTCAAAGACCTCCATGAAGCGATGGGCTATGGCGACACCTGCTGGACCAAAGTCCTCAGCCACTGGCGCGCGTATGTGGAGCAGGGCCTGACCGAACACCGCAACTGGTGGCCCGAGATTTATGAAGCGGCTTGCCAGCGCTGGGGCGTCACGCCGGACCCCGCCGCGCTGGCTTACAACACGACGTATGAAACGATCCGCGCCGACTTGGCCGACATCTCGATGTCGGGTTGAGGGTTGGAAGTCGGGTGCCGATCAAAAAAAACCTCACCCCCGGCCCCTCTCCCCGCAGAGCCGGGGCGAGGGGAGAAAATCGCACAGGCGTTCTCACTCGTCGTCGGCTTTCGGTTTCTTGTCGTCTGGTTTTTGAGTCGGCTTTGTGGCGATGAGCTTCTTGAATTCTTCGTCGGAGTGCAGGGCGGTGAGATCCGGGTCTTTGGCCATCCAGTCGTATTCGTCGAAGCCTTGTTTGACCGAGAGTGTGAGATCCGCGAGCGACTTCTTCCGGTACTCGTCCCGCTTCTTGTCGCGATCGGGGATGTCTGGATGGCCGTCGAGGTATTCGCAGGCGCGGCTGTAGACGCAAGCCGCGTTGTAGGCATACAGGCCGTCTCGCACTGATTTGTGCTTTTCGCGATTCGTCTCGACGAGTTTGAAGGCGTCGTCCAACCGGCCATCGACGACGCGGGATAACGCCAACCCCGTAATGACTTCACCGTCTTCGGGTTCCAGTTTCAGTTCGATCGCCTTATCGAAGTCTTTCCCCGCTTCGGACAGCTTGTTCTGGCGCAGTCGGACCTTGCCTCGCCCCGCAAAAGCTTCCGCGAGTTGTGCGTCGAGCTGGATCGCCAAGTCATAGAACTCAATCGCTTCCTTCTCCGCCTGCTCCTTCGCTTCTTTGTCGGCCTTATCGCCGATGGCCAGCAATCGCTGCTGGGCCTGCGAAACGTACTGAAAGCCGGGCGAGCGCTGCTTGATGTTTTGCAACGCGGCGTTGACGTAGCTCTTCTTGTTGGCGTCCTTCGAGTCCTTGGCCTTGAGGAGCGCTTCGCGCGCGCCGGGAGTGCCAAGGTTGCCGAGAGCGTTCGCGATGTTGGCCACGAGATGCGGTGTCGTCTGTTTGTCGAGGGCTTCGATCAGCAGCTTTTCTCCTGCGGGATGCCCTTCCTGCATGAGGGCATTCGATGCGGTCGAGACGAGCGAGCTGTCGCTCGTCAGTAAAGCCGCTCCGGCGTACTCACGGAATTTCGGATGCCGAAATTGGCGGAGTCCGTTCAACACGAGAGCCTGCTCGTTCGGCTTGAACGACGCGTACTTCTCGGCGAGCGTGTCGGCCACCGTTTTATCGCCGATCTGCACGAGCAGGGTGAGTATGGCTTGGCGTTCGTTCTGCTTGCTGGCCTCCAACTGCGAGTTCAGTTGGTCAAGCAAGAGCGGGAGCGCACGGGCGTCTTTCGTCCGAGACAGGAGTTGCACCATTCCGTTTTCCGGGGGCAAGGTCTGGAGATGAACCAGCGTAAAATCGAGTGCCAGCTTCTCGCTCGGTTCATCGGTGCGATTGGCGAGCGTTTGAAATGAGAAGTCTTTGAGCGGCTTGTCGCTGCTCTTGAGACCCGTCTCCAAAACTTCGACCAGCTTCGGATGACCGACCTGCGCGAGGGCCTTCACCGCTTCGAGATGCAGCCCCGCTCGGGGATCGGAGGCGAATTCGTAGAGCGTCTCGGACCAGATCGGCCTCGGGTACTTGGCCAGAACCTGCACGATCCGCTTCTTCGACTCCGGCTCTTCATTTTTGAGGAGGCTCAGCAGCGCATCGTGTGCGGTTCCGAAACGCGATCCGGCGAGGCTCTCAATCGCCGTACTTGAGAACGGTTCGATGTTGCGCTGAACGTAGAAGACCAGCTTCGCGACGGCGTCTGCTTCACCGAAATGACTGAGTGCCTGCAATGCGGATCGCTGGATATTGGGGTCTTTGTCCTCGATCCATTGAAAGAGGAGCGGCAAATGTCCGGCTTCGAGCCGACCGCCGCCATAGGCGAGTGCGGCCGCGCGCGTCAGTGCGTTCCCTTCGCGAATCTCTTGCAACAGCTCATCGCGCGGCAACGCGAGGTACGCCGATCGCAATGCCGAGCCGACCGCGTCGGCCGCCGTCTTGTGAACTCGCTGCGGGAAATTGCCGCCACGGTATCCGTTGTAGTCCGCTGAACCATCGTTGTCCGAGTACTTCACCAAATGAAACTCACGCAGCGCCGAAGGGATCGCGGGGAACTGCTCGCCACCGTTGCGCGGTTGGCCGAGTGCTGCTGTCGCCTGATTGAGACCGTTCAACACAGGACCGTCCGGCTGCGGTGCATCGGCACTCCAACGCAGGACGACTCGGACGATCTTCTGCGTCACCAGCCGCTCCATTTCGTCGATGATCGACTGCATGTTGAACGCGTTCAGCGTTCCGGTGACGGTCAGCAGCGCGAGACTGTGGCGTGGTCCGATCAGTTCGGATTCGAGACCGAGGATCGCGCGTTGCAGTTCGTTCACGTCGATCTCTTTCGTGGCCTCGCCCAGTGTCAGCTTCAGCTTGCAGCGGGGAACGGTCGCCGACACCGGAAGGCCGGGATAAACGAGCCAGATCGAATTTTGTCCGCCTGCCGGAACCGTCCAGCTCTTCTTCGGCTGCATCGTGTTCAGCGAGTAGTTCTGCTTACCGTACTGGAACGAGTAGCCGGAAGTCCCCGCCGGAATCTGTTCCAACTTACGAGCCTCACCGTCGATCTCGGCCACGACTTGCTCGCGCGTCAATGTGACGGGCTGATCCGACGTGTTGGCCAGCGTGACTCGAATCGCCACATAGCGCGACTGGCCGGTCGGGCCGTAAGCCATGCCAACATGCGCGACATCAACCAGGGTCAACACCGGCCCACCCTTCGTCGTACCGGCGGCTGCGGGGGGAATGTTCTTCAACCGCTCGACCTCCGTCTCCAACTTGCCGATCCGTTCGAGCAATTTTTTGAACGCCTCGGCATCGGCGGCGGATTTGTTTTCAGTGGCAGGTTTGCTGTCGGCGTTCGGCTGCTTCGCGCCCGGCTCATCCTGCGTGCAGACGGCTCGCGCGAACTGCATCGCGGGTGAGAACAAACCGGCCTCACAGCCCGTCCCCACGATCAAGCCGAACACCACCGCGATTTCAAGTGACTTCAACATGACGATGCCTCGCTAGACCAAACAACGACCACTCGCCGCACGCTCTCAAATCGGTGAACGTCTTGCAGTGACAGACAAGGTAGCCATCCGGTCGCGAGAGATGAAGGACTGCGGCGATTGAGGAACGACGTGCGACTCGTCATTGTCCGTTTCACATCGTGATCGCCTAGGTTCGGTGGTTCATCCTCCTCCCCGTGTCCTCATCCTGAAGGGATGAAAAACGACGACTTCATTCATCCGTCTTGAACCAACAATCCCGTCAAAGTGTCGAACGAATTCAAAAGTCGCCTTTCAAGAGAGGAATGCACCATGATCGACACATCCTTGAAAATGGAAGGCCCACACCCTTCGCGCCGCCGTTTCTTGCGGGAATGTGGCGGCGGGCTGGGGGGAGTTGCCCTTGCTGCGATGCTGGATTGCGATGGTAGGTTGGCTGGCAAGCAAATGTTGCTTGGTGCGGACGCGAACTTGGGCGGCTCACCGCTGGCGAGCCGTCTGCCGCACCAGACGGCTCGGGCGACGAACGTCATTCAAATCTTCTGCCCCGGTGGGATGAGTCACGTCGATACGTGGGACTACAAGCCGGAACTTGAGCGTCAACATGGGAAGCCGTTCGATCTCGAACTCGGAAAGCAGACGTTCGCGGGAATCGGCGGCAACTACGCAAAGAGTTTCTGGCCGTTTCGTCAGCATGGCGAATGCGGTCGCTGGCTGAGTGACCTCTTCCCGCGATTGGCGCGGCACGTCGATGACATGGCCTTCGTCTACTCGATGCAGAGCAAGTCGGCGTTGCACGGTCCCGCGATGTTCATGGCCAACAGCGGCTTCATCCGGCCGGGCTTTCCGAGCATGGGGGCGTGGGTGACGTATGGTCTCGGCAGCGAGAGCGAGAACCTCCCCGCGTTTGTCGTGCTGCCCGATCCGCGCGGGCTGCCGCCCGGCGGACTGGCCAATTGGGGTGCGGGCTTTCTTCCGGCAGTGCATCAGGGAACGGTCATTGAGACTGCGGCAAACCGGCCTGCAATTGCCGATCTCTTTCCGCCCGCCGATCGAGTCGTTTCAACGGATACCGAGCGCGAAGGACGCGAGTTCCTGCGAAAGCTCAACCTGGAACATGCCGAGCGTCGGAGTGACTCACTGTTGGAGGCGCGCATCGCGTCGTACGAACTCGCCGCGCGGTTGCAGTTGAGTGCGCCTGATGCCGTCAATTTGGACGGCGAGAGTGCCGCGACACGAACGCCGTATGAACTAGACGATCCCGATGTCGGGCCGTTTGGACGGCAGTGCTTGCTCGCGCGGCGGTTGGTTGAACGCGGCGTTCGGTTCGTCCAAATTTTCTGCGGAGCCGAGAACACGTCGTCGAAAAAAATTCGCCCCAACTGGGACAGTCACGAAGACATCGTGCGCGATCACGGCTACTGGGGTCGAGTCCTCGACACGGGAGCCAGCTCGCTGCTGGCTGATTTGAAGAGACGCGGGTTGCTCGAATCGACCCTCGTGATCTGCACTTCAGAGTTTGGTCGGCAGCCGTTCATGCAAGGCTCGCAAAAAGGGCGCGATCACAATCCGGGCGTTTTCACGGCGTGGCTGGCGGGCGGTGGCATTCGCGGTGGGAGCAGCCACGGAACCAGCGATGACCTTGGTTGGCAGGCGGATGAGCATCCCTGCTATTCGTATGACCTGCACGCCACTGCGTTGCATCTGTTGGGCATCGACCACGAACGGCTGTCCTTCTATCACAACGGCATCCCACGCCGACTGACCGACGTGCATGGCCACGTCATCCGACCGATCATTGAGGCACCGGTGTGACGACATGCGGCCGGAGTCTGCAACACGTATGAGACTCTTGGGCGTCAGCCCTCTTGATGTTGTCCGAGCAGGGGGCTGGCGTCATCCCGCTCGGGAAATCAATTTGGATTGGGAGCGGTTGCCCTCGCGGCGATTCTTCAGCGCGATGGCATCGCCGCTCCGCCGTTGTCCGGTTCCGCGAACAGCCGAGTCACAAACCCGTTCGCTTGGCTGGAGAACCGGTTCATTTCGATGGCGAAGCTCGATGATCGTTTCGTCGAGCGTCATCATGTCCGTAATGCCGTATAGTCGGAACGAGTACAGGGCTACAAATGCAAGGAATCACGCGGCGTCTTGGCCGTCGAGCAACTCTTGGATCACGCGCACGAGTTCAGGGTACTGGAACGGCTTCTCGATGAACCGCTCGCGCTGATGAGCGACAGCCGGACGATGAGTGCCGATCAGGACTCGCGGCGCTGCGTGCCACGTCGAGTCCGTGAACTGAGCATCCGGTTCGCCATCAAGATCGATCACGACGACTTCCGGTTGCGACAACGAGATCGATTGAGACGCATGACGCTGGTTGCGGTGGCGACCGACCGATGTCCCACGCGGTTCCAGAACCGCCCTAAGCACGGTTTCCGTGTCGGATGATTCGTCGATGACGAGTACGCGCGGCGATGAATTCACTCGGCCGTCCTTGCCTTGCGGAGGGAGAGCGACCTGCGTGACAGATCGCCTCAATTTGACGAGCCAATCCTTCGGCTCGCCGGTGGGGGCGGGACTTTAGTCGGAAGCGAAAAACGTGTCAAAACCAAGTTTTCACAGCGGGAACCAGAGTGCCAAAGACCTCGCCCTCCTTCTCGCAGCGGCTTAGGGCGGGTTCGTAATCACTTCCTGACGACCGTAGTCCAGACCCCTTGGTCCGGGCGTGTCTATTCCCCGTCGGTCTTTGATGAATCCGTCCGGACCAAGGGGTCCGGACTACGTCACCCCGAATCGGGAAGTGATTGCGATCCCGTTCCTCAACACCGAACGAAAAAAGCCCCGGCTGTGGTGACAACCGGGGCTTCTCGTTTCAAACATCAATCGTTCACTTCAAACGGCCGCTGGCCATCAGCTTGCTGGCGTTGCCAGCTTGTCCGAACGAGATCATCCGCGCCATGCAGACCTGCTTCATCGCTTCGCGGGCTGGCTTGAGATAGTCGCGTGGATCGAACTTCTCAGGCTCCAGTTGCAGGATCTTGCGGATCGCGCCGGTGATCGCCATGCGGCAGTCGGTATCGACGTTGATCTTCCGCACACCAAACTTGATCCCGCGTTGAATCTCTTCGACGGGGACGCCGAACGTCTGCTTCATCTTGCCGCCGAACTGGTTGATGATGTCTTGCAGGTCTTGCGGCACTGACGAACTACCGTGCATCACGAGGTGCGTGTTCGGCAGCCGTCGGTGAATCTCTTCGATCCGCTTCATGGCGAGGACTTCGCCGGTCGGCTTCGCGTCGAACTTGTAGGCTCCGTGGCTGGTGCCGATCGCGACGGCAAGAGCATCGACCTTGGTGGCCGCGACGAATCGCTCGGCCTCTTCGGGGTCGGTCAGCAATTGATCGTGCGAGAGTTTGCCCGACGCTCCGTGGCCGTCTTCGGCTTCGCCTTCACCCGTGTCGAGCCGACCGAGGCAACCGAGTTCGCCCTCGACGGAGACGTTTCGCGCGTGAGCCAGCTTGACCACTTCCAGCGTGACGGCGACGTTGTAGTCATAGTCGGCGGGCGACTTGCCGTCTTCCATCAGCGATCCGTCCATCATCTCCGAGGTGAAGCCGTTGTCCATCGCACTGATGCAGGTGGACGGACTGTTGCCGTGATCCTGGTGCATGACGATCGGAATTTGTGGATAGAGTTCGACGGCTGCCAGCATCAGGTGGCGGAGATAGTTGTCCTGCGAGTACGACCGTGCGCCGCGCGACGCCTGCACGATGCAGGGCGAGTTGGTCTCTTTGGCCGCCTCCATGATCGACTGGATTTGTTCCATGTTGTTGACGTTGAACGCTGCCACGCCGTAGTTGTTTTCGGCGGCATGATCGAGCACGGTGCGAAGCGGAACCAAAGGCATCGTCGAATCTCCCGACAGAACTCTGTCTGCATATCGAGGTCTCGCGCTGCAGGCCCTCCACGCTGGAAGGATTGCCGGTCGCGATGAAAAACTGAGTGCCGGGCAAGAGATTAACGGGTGAGTCCCCACTCGGCAAAGTCATCGCTCTGAAACAGCCCTCACCCACGAGCCACTTTTGATCCGAACGTAGTGCAATGTGACGGACGTAGGGTGTGGCTGGGGGTGAGTCTTCAACGCTCCAGTGATCACAACCTTTAACCAAAGTGGGCGGGTGAATCCGCCCGACCAGCCGCCACCTAGCCCGTGTCGTCGCCTGGACTCTCAATCCATATGAGCCACCGGGACGCGGTTGATGAGTCACTTCGTCGCGATGTTCTTTAGGGTCTTCGTCGGTCGTTCTTCACGAGATTCGGTAGGGTTTAGAACTCGACGTTGTAACGCTCGGTCAGAACGTGGCGGATTTGGACCATGCCGTCCTCGATCTGCTTCCACTCCGAGATGCGAACCTGCATGGCCGTGGCGTTTTCCTCAGCCCGAATCTGACCGCGTTCCGGTTTGGCACGCACCGTCGTTGACCACGAGTAGGTTCCGTACGGTCCCACCGAGTTGTAGCCGCTGGAAGTCTGATAGTTCGGCTGGGCTTCGCGCACGCCGCTGCGCACGCCCGCCATCCGCTTCGCTTGGGCTTGATAACGGAACGAATTGCTGACGTTGCCGCCGAACGTGAGCAGATCCTTATCGACATCCTTGATCGGCAGGTCGTCGATCTTGCGGGCATACCGCTCGAACCAGACGGCGTGGTTGTCGCGTGTCTTGTCCAGAGTTTTATGCAGTTCATCGATCAATCCCTTGACGGAGCGGAAGAACTTCTGCGACGTGGTGGCCTTGGTTGCTTCGGGTGAGGTGGCTGCGGAGAGACTCGGTTCCTCAGTCCCCAGATCGCGGTGACCGGAACCCGGGGCGATCAGACTGATGATCTTCCGCAGTCCGACGGTGGAGATCTCTCCCGTCCAAGTGACAGACGTGCCGGACACCGAAGCCGGCCAGTTGTCGAAATCGTCCAAACTGGCACCGACTTCGTTCAGGACCGCTCCCAGCAGATCTTTGGCATAGGGCTTCAGGCCGGCAGCCGGTTTGCCGAAATCGACTCGCAGCGTTCCCACGCGATGATCGCCAAAACTCACGGCGAACGTGGCTCCTTTCACACTGGCCAGCAATTCGGCGAGGTCCGCCTGCTCGGCGATCTTGCTCTTGAGCGGCTCTTGTGTGGTGAGAAAGGCGCGCGCGGCAGGAGCCGTCACGCATTCGGACAGGTCCAGCGCGAGGACCAGCGGACTCGTCGCATTGACCTGCCTGGCGGCCTGCGTGAGATACGGCGAGGCTCGTTGCGCGCCGGCCTTCTTTGCTGCGGCCACCCAGCACGAGATCACCTGACGATTCGGCTGCGATGTGGCCAGGACGACGCCGGGAGCCATCTCCACCCCGGTCGTACCATGCGCGAGTCGCACCGCCGATTGACCGGCCAGCGTGTCGAGTTGGCTGCCTTCACGGCGAGCAATCACGGCGAACGACGGAGTTTGGGACAGCTCGATCACGCCCGCTTCCCACTCGGGCTGCAACTGGCTGCTTAAGCCGAGCTGCGCCGCGAAAATAACTCGCTTCGATTCGGGAGGGACCGACAGTTCGTGATTGACGAAGGCGTCGGCCATCTTCTGCCGCAAGTTCTCTCGCATCGCCAGCGGCGTGCGAAACAGAGCCTCCACGTCCACGATGGCCACCGCGTTGGCCGCGCGCGTCGGTCGCGCGCGTCGGTCGCGCGCGTCGGTCGCACGCGTCGGTCGCACGCGATCGACCGTGAAGCGCGACGCGACGAACGTCCACAGCCACGACTTCTTCGCCCCCTCTGTGGTGGGCGTCTCGTCGATGTTGAGGACCGGCTGCGAAGGGAGCTGCCCGCACAATTCGTCGTCGGCGGGGCGGAGTGCGTCCGTCACGAGGTTCTGCAGCTGGACCGTCAGTCCCGTGCTGCACGGCTGACCCAGGATCGTTTCGGGGAA
>JAYVDI010000075.1:0-19394 GCA_043749505.1 Schlesneria sp.
GAGCGAAAGGCGACAATGGGACAGTTATTTCTCGAACGTTCCTTAACTTTGGTTTAAGGGCGTGGCACGGCGTCGGGGCGATAGCCCAGCACAGCGTACTCGAATCGAGCCGCTCCGTTGCTGTCGGCTCGCATTCTTTCGGCCACGACAGGCAAGCCTTTGATGACGGCCTGTCGGTGCGTCAGCCGCGAGTCCCCATAACTGACCAAAATCAACACGACGCTCTTCGTCTGCGGGAACGTCTTGTAGAGCTTGAATAGCTCGTCCGAGAACTCGTCGGGGGACTCGATCGTTCCCGTTTGCAATCGCTTCTGGTGCGAACCGGCCGTGACGACGAGTGCCCCGTTTTCTTGCAGGTAGACCTCCCAAACGTCGAACCGTTTCTTCATCTCGGCGAATGTGAGCAGGTGATCGACAACCTGATCGCCGCGCGAGACGGCCAGTGTTTGAAGTTCCTTCTTCAGCGTGGCAATTTCGGAGGGAGACAGTCCCGCTTCATCAAGGCCGCGCCGTTGAGCGATCTTCTGAATCGTCGCCTCGGGGATGCGGAACAATTCGCGGAACAAGTTGCCTAACTGTTCGCGGCTCGCGTGTTCAGCCTGATCGACATCGTGCTGCTTCGCTTCCCACTGCGCGAGCTGCTTTTGCAACTCGAGCAACTGACGCTGAAGAGCCTCCAAGTCGGTGGCCGCTGTCTGACGTTCGGCCTCGACCCGTTCGGTCTGTTGCTGCGCGACCGTTTGCATTTCGAGGTACAGCGCGAACATCACGATCAGCAGCAAGTCGAGCAATGAGGCGAGCTGAAACGTCAGCTTGCGAGCGGGTGTCATGCGTCGCCTCCTGAACCGAGCGACAGTTCGCGTTTGGCCCGCGCGACGGTCTCGCGCACATGCTGGCGGTTCTCAGACAGGCGGCGGAATCGCGTCTCAACGAGGCTATTGATGAACATCAATACGATCGCTGCGACCAAACCCGCGAACGTCGCCCAGACCGAGTCACCGAAGTTCCGCACGATGTTGGCGACGGTCTTCTGCGCGTTGTCCTGACCGCCCTGCAATGCCGCGCCGATGGCGAGGATCGTTCCCAGCACGCCTGCCAACGGATACGCCTCAATCATCGTGCGGCAGACGGTGTAACACGTCTCGAATGACTGAGACTGCAAGTAGCGGCGTTGTTCATCGAGCGTCTTCACGCGGTGAGTCAGCGACAGTCGCTCGGCTTTTTTCGTCGGGTCGTCGAGAACCTCCTTCACGTCGGCCAGAAAGGCGTCGATCTGGTCGGAGAGGCTGATGCTCGTGTCGAGCAAACTGCGATGTTTGAGTTCTCGCGTGAACGAATCGAAGTCGGTCGCCATGCGCCGCAGGTCGCGTCGCGCCCACGCGGCGAGCCATAGAAACGCGAGAAAGTGCAGGACGGCCATGCCTGCGATGACAGGTGCTGACCACCCGGCTAATCGACTGAGTAACTCGGCGGACATCTCTCGAAGCTGCGGCGGCATGAGCGGGGTTCCGATGAAATGACTGGCACTCAACTCAATGGGATGATGGGCCAGCCGAAGGCGACCCTCAGTGAAGTGGCGGATTCTAGCTCAGCCTTGAGGCTGCGTGGAGACCAGAGTACCGTCCCGCTGGCCATCGCCTTGTTGGGTCTGCGAAAGCTGTAGGGTGGGACCAGTGGCGCTTCGCCGCGCCGGCCCACTGTGATTTCTCGACGCTTCCTGATGGGGGGCCGGCGCTCGAAGCGAGCTGGTCCCACCCTACGTTGAAAAAGGCGATGGCCCTGCCGTCCCGCCCGATCTCTCGAACCTCGCTCATCACTCTCGGTTCTTGCCTGATGCCATCCGCGACTGCCACTGACCGAATTCGCATTCTTGGAGCGAGGACTCACAACCTGCGTGGCATCGACGTGGAGATTCCGCTGGGGACGCTGACGGTCATCACGGGAGTGAGTGGCAGCGGGAAGAGTTCGCTCGCGTTTGACACGTTGTTCGCCGAGGGGCGGCGGCGTTACTTGGCGACCGTTTCACCACAGACGCGAGAATTGTTACAGCGGCTCGAACGTCCCGAGGTCGATCTCATCGAAGGGCTGCCACCGACGCTCGGCATCGAACAGCGAACACGCGGGCCGCGCCGGCGAACGACGGTGGCGACGATTGCCGAGATCTACGATTACCTGCGGTTGCTCTTTTCTCGCGCGGGGCGGCTGCATTGCCCGACGTGTCATCAGCCGGTGTCGTCTCAATCGCGCGAGGCGATTGTGGACCACGCCCTTCGCCTGGAAGACCGACAAAAGGTGTTGATTCTCTCGCCGATTGTTCGTGGACAGAGCGGTTCGCACGCGGAGGTTTTTGCGCGGATTGTGCGTGACGGTTTCGTGCGTGCCCGCGTCGATGGCGAGTTGGTCGATGCCGCCTCACCGCCGAGTCTTGCCGCAGTGAGGCCGCATTCGATTGAGGTCGTCGTCGATCGGCTCATTATCAAAGAAGGGATTCGCGCTCGACTGGAAGAGTCCATCGACCTGGCTTTGGAGATGGGACAGGGACAGTGCTTGCTGAGTCACGAAGCAGACGGCCAGTGGCAGGACCGGCTCTACAGTAGTCGCCTCGCGTGCGCGACCTGCGGCGTTAGTTTTCCGACTTTGGAGCCAAGCGATTTCAGCTTCAACAGTGTTCGCGGCGCGTGCGCGACGTGCCACGGCTTGGGCGTAGTTGCAACAGGCATCGAAGACGTGGAGGAGACGTGTTCAACGTGTACGGGACGCCGCCTCGCACCGCTGCCGCAGTCGGTGCTGATCGCCGGACGGTCCATCACCGACATCGTGGCTCTGCGAATGGACGAGGCACTGTGGTGTATCGAGGAGTGGTCGGAATTGTTTTTCGGGGAGGACGCGACCGAGCAAATCGCCATGCGACACATCTTGCCCGAGGTGGCTTCGCGCCTGCGGTTCCTCGTTGAAGTTGGATTGGACTATTTGACGCTGGACCGCGCGGGGGATTCACTTTCGGCGGGAGAGTTCCAGCGGGCACGACTGGCCGCCAGCTTGGGAAGCCAATTGACGGGAGCGTGCTACGTCGTTGATGAACCGACGGCCGGGCTGCATCCGCGTGACACGGATCGATTGCTCAAGACGCTGTTGAATTTGCGAGATCAAGGAAACACGGTCGTCATCGTCGAGCATGACCTGGATGTCATCCGGCAAGCAGATCACGTGATCGACATTGGGCCGGGAGCCGGTTCGCACGGCGGGCATCTCCTCGCGGCGGGATCGCCCGACACGATCGCTCTGGATGAGAACTCCATCACTGGCCACGCGCTGCGCCGTCGGAGTCTGAGCGGCTCAACCGTCCAATTACCGCCGAGCGAACCTATTTCGTTTGAACCGACATCGTGGCTAACGCTTTCCGGTGCGACGCAGCACAACCTGCAAGACGTAACATTGCGCGTGCCGCTCGGTGGACTGGTCTGCGTCTCGGGAGTGAGCGGTTCAGGCAAGACTTCACTCATCATGCAGACGCTGGTTCCGGCAATTCGTCGCGCATTGGGTGATGCCGCGCCCGAATGCGGTTCGTTTCGTGAGTTGCTCGGTGTGGAGGCGATTACGCGCGTGGTGCGAGTCGATCAACGGCCCCTCGGTCGGTCGGGCCGTTCGACCCCCGCGACGTATTCCGGCCTATGGAATGAGGTGCGGCAAGTCTTCGCGAAAACGAAGGAATCTCGTTTGCGAGGTTTCACAGCGAGACGCTTCAGCCCGCAGAGCCTCGACGGACGCTGCTCGCGCTGCATAGGGCGCGGCACGCTGGCGCTCGACAAGAAGAGTTTACTGGATTGGACCCAGCGGTGCCCCGAGTGCAACGGCGCTCGCTTCAACCGGCAGACGTTAGCGGTGAGATATCGCGGTCAAACCGTGGCCGATGTACTCGACATGAGCTTTGAAACGGCCGCCGACTTCTTCGTGAATTTGCCTCGGCTCGCACGGTCGCTCACCCTGTTTCGTGATCTCGGGCTTGGTTACCTCAAGTTGGGTCAGCCGGCCAACACGCTGTCGGGGGGCGAGGCTCAGCGCGTGAAGCTCGCTGCGGAATTAGTTACGTCGCACGAGACGACTGCGACGCTCTTCGTCCTCGACGAACCAACTTCCGGCCTGCACGCAGCCGACGTGGCGCAGTTGCTTCAAGTCTTGAGACGGCTCGTCCACGCCGGGCACTCGGTCCTGGTCGTCGAACACAATCTCGAAGTGCTCGCCGCCGCAGATTGGCTGATCGATATTGGTCCTGACGCGGGCGAGCGCGGTGGTTGCATCGTGGCGGAAGGACGACCGAGCATTGTTGCGGACTGTGAACATAGCCACACCGGAAACGCCTTACGCGAGATGTAGACTCCACGATTACATCGTGCGGCGACCAATCCCAAAAAAGCAGCCCGATCGAATTGTCGATCGGGCTGATGATTTCGTCGAAGCCGAACGTCACGCGGTGGTGCTGGCCGCTGCAGCGGCTGCGGCGTGGTCCCACGTGAAGAGCTTGGAATCAATATTGGTCAGTGTGACGAAGCCCTTCTTGTCGCCCGGCTTCAGCTCGACACCCGTTTCTGCCAATTTCTTGGCGAGCGGGGAGCCTTCAATAATCATTCCGTCATCAGGAATTGTTCGCCACCATTGCAAGTGGGGCCAATCACGTTGGACGTTGGCCAGCACCGTCTGAAGGGTCTTGCCCGCGACTCCGGGCTTGAAGCCCGCCCGCGTTGCCACTTCAGTGTACGACGCATACTTATCGACTCGCTTCAGTTCCCACACAACTTCAGCCACATTCTCAGCACGAACGGATGCCATTAAGTTCTCCTACGTCTTGGCCTCGCGTCACCGCCCGGTCAGCACGATGGAGATTCATCGGCCTCAACCTGCGTGAATTGCTCGGCATACCTGGAAAAAATGAGCGGCAAACAACGTGAGTTCGGGACTCATGTTCCCGCCGCCGTACAGTTCTTTGTAAGTTGCGTGTAGGCTACTCGACGAGACTATCAGCGACAACCCATTGAAATCAGGACAGAACCACTGTGGGTGGTCATCTCCGATGCGAAGCGATGTCAGATACGAATCACAGAATTGGCGAAAAGGACCGGCGAGTGAGGCACAACGAAGACTGTTCCCATGATCACGACCATGATCACGACCATGACCACGAAGACCTTTCCAAAGCCGAAATCCCGTTCGGCGGGGACGAGGTTTACCGCAATCATGGGATCCGATTTTGCCATCCCGGCGACTGGACATTGACCGAAGACGCGGGACCGGATGAACTCACGATCTCCATTCAAAGCCACGGCACGTCGTTCTGGACACTGACCCTATTCGAGGACGCGCCGGACCCTTCCGACATTTTGGAAACGGCGATCACGGCCTATCGGGACGAATACACGGACCTCGACGAGTCGGAGCCTCCAGACCTGCTGCCCGTCCCCGTCGCTGCGCGCGAACTCGACTTTGTCTGCCTCGACGCCGTCAATTGGGCCACGCTCATCGCCTTTAGAACCAACCGGCGCACGGTGCTGATCGTCTCTCAAGCAACCGATTTCGAGTCGAAGCTGACTCGCCCGGTGATGGAGTTGATGACGAAAAGTTTTTCGTGTGAAGAAGGCTTGGCGTTCAATGGCGACGAGCCGGACGAGGAAGATGGACTGGACGACATCGAATTACCAAGTCCATTCGTTTGACCGTCGATGGAATACGCCTGCAGGACGGACACTCTTGCCGGTCATTCCGTGAGGAGACCGACGAGCAGGAGTGCCCGTCTTACGTTTTCCAAATGGCAACGGTGGCTTCCCCGAGCGGCTTGGCGTCTGAGGCGGGCGGGCGTGTATACTCCGCCCGCCTTGCGCCAACCCTGCGTCGGCCGATCCGGGATCAGTCCCGTTCGGTGCAAATCGCGCGTCGAAGAGCCTGGCACGGATGTCCTCTCTCCCGATTAACGCCTCAGCATAGAAGGCCCAATGGATACACCTGTCCTCGATCAGTCTTACGTCGTTCGCTACGGAACGACGCGCATCTTGGGCGAGTTCTCGGCGCGGGGCCTCGCGCCGCTGCCGCGGGGAGCGTCCGTCATCGTTCGTGGTGAACGCGGTCACGAATGGGGGACCGTGCTGAGTACCGCCTCACAGCAGACTCGCACGTACCTCGGTGCCTCCGACGAACACGGTCGAATCATCCGAATCGCCAACGATGAGGACGAAGCCAATCGCGACAAGGCGATCGCGTTCGAGAAAGAAGCGTTTGCTGGGGGACTCGCCCAAATCCGCGAACGCAATCTGCAAATGCAATTGGTTGATGTCGAGCAGGTCATCGGTGGCGAGCGGCTCGTCTATTACTACGTGGCCGAGCAACGCATTGATTTCCGAGACCTTGTGAAGTCGCTCGCGAAAGTGTTTCAGACGCGGATCGAGATGCGTCAAATCGGCATCCGCGACGAAGCCAAACTGCTGGCCGACTATGGCGACTGCGGTCAGCCCGTCTGCTGCAACACGTTCCTGCGCGAGATGCCTCCCGTCTCAATGAAGATGGCCAAGCTGCAAAAGGCGACGCTCGATCCCTCAAAAATTTCGGGACGCTGTGGTCGATTGAAGTGCTGTTTGCGGTACGAGTACGACACCTACGAAGAGAGTCGCAAGGAACTCCCGCCGGTTGGGGCGACCGTCGTCACGAAGCAGGGAACCGGCAAGATTATCGGACAGGAACTGCTCGCGCGAAAATTGATGATCGTTTTTGAAGACCAGCGGCACATCATGACCGACGAGAAGGACATCCTGACCGTCGTCAGTACGAAGTCCACGAAGTCCAATCAGCCGCCAGCCGCCAAGCAAGATGGGGCCGAGGCTGGAACCCTTCAGGAACCGCAGCGTCGCGAAGACCGTCCGCGAGAAAGCCGATCTCGTGACGACCGCCCTCGCGGTGAGCAGCGACCTGATGACCGGTCACGTGGAGACCAAAAGGGACCGCGAGCCGACGGGCCGCGCCCCAATTCCGATCCGACTCAGCCCGATCCACCGAGTAATCCCGCGTGAGTGCCGCGATCGCGTGAGGCGATTCTGCATGAGTGATTTCTCCAAAATAGTATGGGCACTCTTGCCCGTCCCGCTTTGATCTCGCAGAGCGGACGGGCAAGAGTGCTCATCCTACAGTTGCATTTCTTCGTGCTCGTCCCCCCCGGATGTCTCTCCTCAAGTCGAATTCCAAGGGCTGTAATATGTTGAAAAACTCTCTTCGACTGAACGGTCTTATCTGTCTCTGGTCGCTGTGTGCGAGCGTGGCCGTCGCCGCGGACGACTCGCCGCTGGCTGAGCATTACGGGTTCGAGCCGATTGAGGCGTTCAAGCTGTCGCAACGTTCGGCCAATTTGTTGACGGGTGACTTGAACCACGATGGGCTGACCGACGTGTTGCTCGTCGATAACAGCAAGAGTCGCATCGACCTGTTGATCCAGCGGAAAGATGCTCCCGCGACGCGCGAGCGAAAAGCCGGAGCGACCGACGTGAACGTGGTCGAAGATCACTGGCGGTTCGAGCACGTCAAGTTGGCTGTCGATCAGGAGGTCTCTGCCGTCGCGCTGGGCGACTTTAACGGCGACGGTCGCACCGACATCGTTTACTTTGGCAGTCCCGATCAGCTTGTGATTCGTTTCCAGCCCGAGCAGGGAGCGTGGGCGCAGAAGAAGCAGCAGCGTGTTCCGGATGCCGCGCCGTCGCAGTGGTTCATGGCGGCGGGAGACCTCGACAGCAACGGCCTCGACGACCTCGCCATCTTGGGCAAGCACGAAACGATCCTGTTCATGCAGACCGCCAAGGGCGTGCTGGCCGAGCCGAAGAAGCTGATGAACACGTCCGACAAACTCGGGTTGGCTCAGATCGCGGACCTCGACGGCGACGGCCGCAACGATCTGTGTTACCTCGCTGGCGAAGGGTTGACGCGATCGCTTGGCACTCGGCTGCAACTTGCCGATGGACAGCTCGGTCCCGAGTACATCTTCGATCTCGAACGTCCGCGAGCCGTGTCACTGCGCGACATCGACGGTAAGCCAGGCCATGAAATTCTGGCGATCGATTCGCGCACGGGACGGATCAAGCTATTGAACGTCGAGCGCCGCAAGCCAGCCGAGAACGATCTGCCCGAACGACTCATTCAGTTTGGCTTCGGCAAGCAAGGTTCGGGGCGAGACCGCGATCTCACTGCGGCCGATCTCGATGGTGACGGTCTTATAGACCTTGCCGTCACGGATCCCGACGCCTCGCGCGTGCTGATCTTCCGTCAGCGGGCGGGCAGCGGTCTCGATCTCGGCACGCCTTTCCCCGGTCTTAGTGGCGTGGACCAGATTCGCGCGGCCGACTTCGATGGCAACGGCAAGTCCGAAGTCGTCATTCACAGCGGTCCCGAGAAGACGCTCGGGCTGAGTCGCCTCGATGACGGCAGGCTCACTTTTCCAGAGTCGCTACCCCTCGAAGTGGATTCCATCGGACTCGAGTTGGCCGACCTTGATGGCGACCGACGTCCCGAAGTCGTGTTTATCGCGAAGGCCAAAAAAGACCGAGGGTCCGAGTACTCATTTCAGGCGTTGAAGCGTGCCGCGAACGGCGAATGGCAGCCGCATACGTTCGGCGGCAAGACGGCCATTCCACTGGAATTGAAGGGGACTCCCGAAAAGCTCTTGCAGGGAGACTTCACCGGCGACGAGCGGCCTGAGTTTCTCGTCTTTCAAGGAACAAAGCCGCCGCAGTTGTTTGGCTTGAGTAACGAAGGCGTTCTGTCCGAGATCGTCGTCAGCGGCAATCTCGGACTGGGAGCCGTCGGACCGGGAGCGATCTCGTTCGCCACGCTCGGTGACAAAAAGGGAGTTCTCGTCGCACAAGACAACTTCGCGCGGTTCATGGTTCTCGGTGACAACCGGCGGTGGCAAGTGGTCGAACAGTTCAACGCGGGTGAGTCGAACTCGAAGATCGTCGGTGCGACAATGATCGATCTCGACGGTCAGCCCGGTCTGGAGATCGTACTCGTCGATGCGGGCGTCAAAAAACTGCGAGTCCTGAGACAGGGTGAGACGGGCTACTCACAATGGAAAGAGATCGACATCGGTGACTTCCCGTTCAAGGCATTGAAGGTGGCCGACTTCAACGGCGACAAACGCGACGACCTGCTCTTGTTCGGAGCCGATAAGTTTGCGGTGCTTTACGCAGGGGCAGCGGCTCCCGCGCTGAAGGAACTCGCGTCCTTTGAAAGTCAGCTTGAAAAGATCTATCCGACTGATGTCCTTGCGGGAGACGTGAACGGCGACGGGCAGACCGATCTCGTACTGACCGACACCCGCAGCCATTTCATCGAAGTCCTCCAATACCGAGCCGACTCTGGACTGAAGCACGCGCTCTACTTCCGCGTCTTCGAGCAGAAGTCCTTTCGCAATGAAGACGAGGCGGGGGGAGATGCCGAACCGCGCGAAGCTCAGATCGCCGATGTCACGGGAGACGGACTGCCCGACCTGCTGTTACTCATTCACGACCGGTTGCTGCTGTACCCGCAAGACGACGGGCGCGAGAGCAAGTGAGGCGAGCGTCTCCGTACTAGAACGCATTCCAAAAACTAGTTTTGAAACTGCCTCTAGGCTTCGTCGGGCTGCTCACCTTTTGTAGCCATACTCCGGCGAGCGTGGCTACGTTGGGTTGCAGCGTCAACTCAAGTCAAAGGTCGCAAGGAATGCATCTTGAACACCTCTACCCCACTCTGTGAGAGCAACGACACCGCTCTCCACGCTTGGGACCAACGTGTCGCACCTGAGATGTTTTGGCTGGCGGTCTTCTCGCTGCTCAGCCTCGCGGGACTGCTGCATCTACACGACAAGCCCGAGTTCCAGCCGATCTTCATCGGTTGTGTACTGGGATTGTTGGCCGTCTATCCCATCTGTTGGGTTGATGCCTTTTGGGGAGGGCGACTCGGTAGTCGACAGGGCCGCGCTCGGTGGTTGTACTGCGCGTTGCCGCCGCTGCGATTGGGGGCACGCGATCATGCGACCGGACTCAACGTCTGGTTGCCGGGTCTCGGCTGGCAACAAGTGGGACACCAGTTGGAACAAAGGTTGGAGCGGGCGTCGAGCGTACCGATGATCGTGTTCGCGCTGATGGTTCTGCCGCTCACCGTGGCCGATTACTTTTGGGCAAGTCGTCTCGAAACGGACCCGCTGCTGTCGGGACTATTGAACGGCGCGAACGGTCTGATCTGGTTCGCGTTCGCGGGAGAGTTCATCCTGCGGTTGTCGATCGCTGAGAGTAAATGGACATACCTCAAAGGACACGTCGTCGATCTCGCGATCGTGCTATTGCCTCTGTTCTCGTTCCTCCAAGCGCTGCGGCTCGGGCGAGTCTTGCGGCTGCAACAACTGGCACGCACGTCCGGAAAACTCTATCGGTTGCGCGGTGTCGTACTGCGAGCGTGGCGGGCGCTGTTGCTCGTTGATGCCGTGAGCCGTCTCATCAATGGGCCTCCCGAACGGAGGCTCGTGGCATTGCGCTCGTCATTGGCACAGAAAGAGCGAGAACTGACAGACCTTCGCGCCGAGATCGTCAAACTGGAGTCAGTCACATCACGTCAGTCGGACGCATCAACGGCTCCGCTTTCTGTTGGCAAACCGGATTCGCCCGACGATCCGTCGGCGGAGCAAGTGGCCTGACTGCACATTTGAATGATTCGGCCCGCCCGCCTGCTCCATCAGAATTGATGAAGTCAGGGCAGCAGTTCTTCCTCGACAGCGGCGTCAGCCTTGGCGGAGGGACTCGGGGACTGAGCCGCTCCAAATTGCACGATCAGCACCATGACCAGCACGCCAAGCAGCGCGAAAATCTGTGTCCATGTCACCACTTCACTCGACGCCCAGCCCCACATGACGGCTCCTAAGGGAGTCAGGTTGATGGTCATCGTGGCGAACAATGAACCTTGTTCTCGCACCAGCTTGTTGAACAGAAATGTGGCTAGTCCGGTTCCCACGACTCCGAGTACGGCCACCGCCACGAGTGCGATCCCCCAGGGAGCAGTGGCGTCGATGGGAGGTCGGCCCACGATCCACGACAGTGGCAACAGCACGCCTGAGTTGGACGCGAGGCAGAGCAGCGTCAGTTCGAGCGGCGGCAGGTGTTTGAGTGAGTGCTGAATCAGACAATTGGCGATCGAGTACAGCAGTGGCACGCTCAGCGCCAGCCCCAGCTCCCACAACGGGATCGCTCTTTCAAGACCTTCTCGCATCAGAATCAACAGGCAGATCAACGCGCCCAAAACACCGAAGCCTTGACGCACCGTCGGCCAATGTCCCAGCACCGGGATCGCCACGAGCAACGTCAGCAACGGGGTGAATCCGACCGACATCCCGACCAGCCCGCCGCCGATTCGCTCGACCAACCACGGTTGGAGTGAGTGCGGCCACGCGAAACCCAGCGCCACGACAACCGCCAACGGCAGTGCGTCGCGTTTTGTCACGGTGAACTTCCGCCGCGCAAGGACGAACATCAATCCCAGTACTACCGCACCGCCGATGGCTCGGCCTGCCCCGATCTCAATTGGCGTGAGGCAGGGCGAGGAGAGCTTCATCAGCATGAAGCTGCTGCCCCAAATCACGCAGACCAAACAGAACAACACGTAGGGCATCGCGACGTTGCTTACCAGCCTGTTGAAAACAATGGAGGGCGGGCACTCTTACCCGTTCTCCGCGTTGAAAATCGACGGGCAAGAGTGCCCGTCTTACGTTCTTTCAACAGCGACTTTCGCGTCACCCGCCGGTCACGTATTGGCTTTGGCTCGCAAAGATCCGCTGCGGTAGGCGTCGGCCATCGCCAGCGGGATCTCGGCTTCAGCCAGCACGACTTTGGCTTGGTTCTCGACAGTGAGCGCCTTCATTTCCTGTTCGGCCGCCACCGCCCGTGCCCGTCGTTCTTCGGCTTTGGCGCGCGCGATGCGCATGTCGGCCTCGGCCTGATCCGCCTGAAGTCTCGCCCCGACGTTGACTCCCACGTCGATATCGGCGATGTCGATCGACACGATTTCGTAGGCCGTTTGAGAATCGAGACCCTTATCGAGAACGGTCTTCGCGATCAGCATCGGGTTGGCCAGCACTTCCGCATGAGTCGCACACGAACCAATCGCCGAAACGATTCCCTCATTGACACGCGCGACGATCGTTTCTTCCGTCGCACCGCCGATGAGTTGTGCGAGGTTGGTGCGCACGGTGACTCGCGCCCGCGCTTTCAATTGGATGCCGTTCTTGGCAACACCATCGAGCGTGTTCCGGCCGAATGACTTTGGATCGGGGCAGTCGATCACCTTGGGATTGACGCTCGTTTGAACCGCTTCCAATACGTTGCGGCCCGCGAGGTCAATCGCCGATGCCGTGTTCCAATCCAGTGTGATCTTGGCTCGATGCGCGATGATCAGCGCCCGCACCACGTTGCGAATGTTGCCCCCCGCCAAGTAAAGCGCTTCGAGTCGTTCGGTTGTCACCTCACGCAACCCCGCTTGGACAGCCATGATCTTGGCGTCAACGATCGAGGTTGGATTGACCTTTCGCAGCGACATAAACAGCAACGCGAACGGCCCAATCTTGGCCCGCGTCACGAAGGCTCGCAGCCACAGTTTGAAGTAGGCTGCGAACACCGCCACCACGATGATCGCTACCAGAGAGGCGAATCCGACGCCAATGATGATCAGAATCTGCAACGCATCGCGGTTCATGGTCTCTCTCCTGAGTTGCCGTCTCACCCTAAGCCGAACTTACTTCTCTGGCTGTTCCTATTTCTGGCCGCAACAAATCCGCTTGCGAACCATTTCAAGTGAGAGTCCCTCAAGAAGTGTGCGGGATTCTAAGCACGTCCTCCCAAGGGGTCGAGCGACTGCGGCGACTTGTCCGAGATCATCACACGACCGCTATTTCGCCCCTTTAAAAATCTTGCGGTCGAGTCGCGGGATGTAGAGCGTCCAATGCGAGCCGCTGTTCGGATCGTCTTGGATCGAGCGAAAGAACTCGTGCAGCTTGGCGTCGAGGTTGTCGAGTTGATGCAGCGCGACCGCTTCGGGAGTCATCGGCAAACGTGGGCTGCCGAACTCATACGTGCCGTGATGGCTGACGATCATGTGCTTCAATCGCCACGCCAGTTCGCTGTCGAAACTGCCACCGGTGAGTTGCTCGAACTGACGAATCTTCTCGGACAGCATCTCAACTCCGATCACGAGATGCCCAAGCAGTTGGCCTTCATCGGTGTAGACGAAGCCCGCCTCGACCGACAATTCTCGTACCTTGCCGATGTCGTGCAGGAAGACCCCCGCGAGCAACAGTTCGACATCGAGATCGACGTAGACTTCGCATATTTTCTTCGCGACCCGCATCAGAGACACGATGTGTTCGACCAACCCACCGCGATAGGCATGATGAGCTTTCACACCGGCGGGCGTTTCCGCGAGCAACTTCATTAGATCGTCATCAAGGAGGAAGCACTCCATCAGCGTGCGGAGTTGCGGCTGCTCGAATGCCAACAGGATCGCCCGCAGTTCGGCCAGCAGTTCTTCGACCTTAGCCGAGTTCATCGACTCAAAATCGGCGGGATCGGTACTCGATGCCGCCACGTTGTCGATGTATGTCAGGATGAGTTGCAACGTTCCCTGGTAGAGCTGCACCTTTCCCTTGATACGAACGAATCCGCCCGTCTGAATGTGCTGACATGACTCTTCAGTGACGTTCCACATCCGGCCGTTCAGAACGCCGGTTTTGTCCCGCAGATCGATGTTGAGATACAGCGCCGCATTGCGGTTCGCCCGCAACTGCTTGTCGGCTACGAGGAACACTTCATCGACGACTTCGCCGTCCTTAAAATCGGTTACAAAACGGCGGGTCATGAGCGGCTTTCACAGCGATTGGCGTAAGGAGGTCGGCGGAAAAGAGGGCGGATTCTAGGAACGGCCCGACGCGGTCACAAGGAAGGGTCTCGAGGGGGCAGCGTAGGGTGCGTGGAGTCTTCGGAACGCACCATGTTATACCTCGCCCGGTTGAAGCTGACACTAACCCGTGCGAGGTAGCAGAACGGAGGTGGCCCCGGTGCGTTTCGAAGACTCCACGCACCCTACGAAGACCGCGACTCGCAACCCTTCATCGCGAGCCGCAGCCGGTATAGACTCCCGCCCTTCAATTGCTTTCCCCTTGAAAGGAGTCGCCCGTGCGCTGGTCTCAGACACTCATCCCGACCATGAAGGAAACCCCGGCGGATGCCGAGGTTCCCAGCCATCAACTCATGCTGCGTGCGGGGATGATCCGGCAACTCATGGCGGGCGCTTACACGTACCTGCCGCTCGGTCTGCGGGCGTTGAAGAAGGCCGAGGCGATCGTTCGCGAAGAGATGGACGCGGCGGGCGGGATCGAGATCTTCATGCCAGCCCTCCAGCCGATCGACCTCTTCGAGCGGACGGGACGAAAGACGGCGTTCGGCAATGTCCTCATCAACTTCAACGTGAAGCGGGGCGATCGACAGGTTCATCTGGCCCTTGGGCCGACGCATGAAGAGGTCGTGACCGATCTCGTGTCGAAGCTCATCAGCAGCTATCGCCAGATGCCGATCACGCTCTATCAAATCCAGACGAAGTTCCGGAACGAAGAGCGGCCGCGATTCGGCATCCTCCGCACCAGCGAGTTCCTGATGAAGGATGCGTACAGCTTCCACTCATCGCTCGAATCACTGAACGAGACGTATCAGAAGATGTATCGCGCGTACTGCCGCGTCTTTTCGCGTTGCGGCTTGGATTACCTGCCCGTTGAGGCCGAGAGCGGTCCCATCGGCGGCGACGGTTCGCACGAATTCATGATCCCGGCGGCGAACGGTGAGGACCAGATCGTCTACTGCAAGCAGACGGGCTATGCCGCGAACTGCGAGCGGGCAGAGACCGGGCGCAAGCCGCCCGTCATCGCGGCCTCGGTCGAGGCGAAGACGATCGCCAAGGTTCACACGCCGGAGGTCGGCAGCATCGACGCGGTCTGTAAGCTCCTGAAGTGCAAGCCGCACAAGATGGTCAAGACGTTGATCTTCGTCGCCGACGGCAAGCCGGTCGCGGTCCTTGTGCGAGGCGACCACGAAGCCAATGAAGGCAAGATTCGTCGCGCGCTCAAAGCGACCACGCTGGAGCTGGCCGATCCCGACGTGATCCTGCAAGTGACCGGAGCGCCCGTTGGTTTCGCGGGGCCTGTCGGCATCAAGTGCCCCGTCATCGCGGACCACGATGTCCCGCTGATCGTCAACGCCATCACCGGTGCCAACGAGGCAGACCAGCACTATGTGAACGTCAACGTGGCCGCGGATTATCGGCTCGATACGACGCACGATCTGCGCAACGCCACCGGCGGCGATCCGTCTCCGCGCGGTGAGGGAACGCTGGAACTGGTTCACGGCATTGAAGTCGGTCACGTCTTCAAGTTGGGGACGAAATACAGTGCCGCGTTGGACGCCCTGTTCGACGATGAAAAAGAGTTCCGTCAGCCGATCATCATGGGCTGCTACGGCATCGGCGTGAACCGCATCCTGGCGGGCCTCGCCGAAACGAAGCACGACGAAAACGGACTGATCTGGCCGCTGGCGATCGCTCCGTATGAAGTCATTCTCAGCGCGCTCGATGTCACCGACGCGAACACGCTCGCCGCCTCAGAAGCTCTCTACGCGGACCTCAAGGCCGCGAAGGTCGATGTTCTCCTTGATGACCGCGACCAACGCCCCGGCGTGAAGTTCAAAGACGCCGATCTGATCGGTATCCCACTGCGAGTGAACGTCGGCGGCAAGTGCCTCAAAGAGGGTGTCGTGGAACTCAAGTGGCGCAACGAAAAAGACGCCACCAAAGTCCCCGTCGCCAACGCCGCGCGCGTCATCCAAGAACAGCTCGCCGCTCGTCGGGTACAAGAGGTCGCTCGCGTTCCGACGTGATGCTGTCTCTGAATTGTCGTTTAACCGCGTCGGCAACGCGTCGCGCGACGAATGAGCGTGATTTCCCATCCTCGCGCGGGGTGTTGCCCACGCGGGGTGTTGCCCACGCGGTTAAACGACTTCTGACCGCGCAAAGTTGAACCTCACTCCATTTTGAGGCCACGCTCATGACCACCACTCCCGCCACAATCACTCTCCCGATGATGCGTGAGCATCTTTACAGCGCCGTTGTGAGCGATGCTCTCGATGGGCTGAGCTTCAAGCAGCAGTCGCCTCGGTTGCAGTTCCAGCCGTACACGGGGAACAGCCTGTTGGTTGGACGCTGCAAGACGACGTTGTGGGTCGATATGGCGCATGTCGATCCCAGACCGTATGAGTTAGAACTGCAGGCGGTCGATGCCTGCGAGCCTGACGATGTGTTGATTGCGGCGGCAGGCGGTTCCATCCGGTCGGGCATCTGGGGTGAGTTGCTCACGACGGCGGCCAAGAACGGCGGCTGTGTCGGAGCGGTCGTCGATGGAGCGATCCGCGATGTCGCGAAAATCCGGACGATGAATTTCCCGGTCTATGCCCGCGCGACCTGCGTCTATGACAGTCTCAACCGTCAGCGTGTTGTTGATGCCGACGTGCCAGTCGAGATTGACGGCGTCGTCTTCTCACCGGGCTGCTTGGTCTTTGCTGACGAAGACGGCGTGGTCGTCGTTCCGCGCGAAGTCGAAGCGGAAGCGATCCGCCGCGCGTGGGAAAAAGTTCACGCCGAGAACGTCGTCCGCGATGCGATCCGCGCCGGGATGAAGTCGGTCGCCGCGTTCGAGAAGTACGGCGTCCTGTGAGCAGAACGCACCTCGCTTCACCGCGTGAGCAACTCGGGGAACAGCGCGCTGAAGATCCCCTGTAGGGTGGGACAAGCTCGCTTCGAGCGCCGGCCCACCATCAGAAGTCACGGTGTTTATGGTGGCCCGGCGCGGCGAAGCGCCGCTGGTCCCACCCTACGTCGCTCGACGCGCGGGGCGTTGCCCACGCGGTAAAACGACTCACGCCGGGACCGCCGACTTCTCTGCGAACCGGTCGAAGGCACGTTCGCGTTCGACTCGCGTTTCCAAGTGAACGCGCCGCAGCAGTTGCTCTTGGGCCGAGGTCAGTTCCAAGTTCCGTCGTTCCATCGCGGCGCGGGCCGTATCAAGGCTCTTCTCCAGAGGGTAGCCGTCGATCAGATCGCCGTGCCAGATGCGAGAGAACGACGGAACATGCTTCGGCAGCAGTTCTCCATCCGGGAGGATCAGGCACATCACGCCGACCGACGTGCCCGTGTTGAACAGGCTGCCGATGGCGGTCTTGGTGTGATCGCCGATGAAGCAACCGACTTTCATCTCGCCCGAGTCGATCGACACTCCCGACAGCGGCACCTTGACGACCGAGTAGTCGTTTTTGAGATCGCTGTTCGTGGTGAGCGCTCCGAGATTGACCCACGGGCAGACGTAGCTGTGTCCGAGAAAGCCATCGTGATACTTGTTCACGTAGCCGTGCAGAATCGCCTCTTCGATCTCACCGCCGACGCGACAGACGGGACCAATACTCGTCCCTTCGCGGACATTGGCTCGAAAGAGCTGCGACTTGCGGCCGATGTGGCAGGGGCCTTCCAAGCGAGTGAAGGCTTGAACCATCGCCCCCGCTTCGATCGAGACCGGTCCCTTGCGCGCGTCGATCACCACGAACGGGTCGATGCTGGCGGACGGATCGACGAACACGTTGTTCAGGTCACCGAGAACGGCGACTTGCGGCCCCAACTCAGCAGCCTTCGATGGTCCAAAATCTCGCGCTGCAAAGTCGGCTCGCAGTTGATCGGCGTTGTGGTGGATCAAGTCCCACGGGTACTGAGCCAGCGTTCCCGGAACCGAGACCCGTCGCCGAGTCCTCGCGATTTGCGAGAGGGCGTCGTCCCAGTTATCGCCCGTCAGCAAAGCCACTTCCAGCGGATCGAGCGTAAGGAACACGACCGTGCCGTCGATCACTCCCGCCACATCGGGATCGCAGAGTGGCAGCGTCTTGGGATCAGCCAACCAACGCCCGTTGAGCAGCAACGTCGGGCCGCCCCGCAACCAGTTCGGATCGTTGACGTGTGCCTCGGGGTGCTCTTCGCGGTAGACCGCAGGCAAAGACTCGCGAACGAACACGCCCCAATCGTCCACCGGCAGCGTTCGCACCGCGCGCTCGCGAGCCGAGAACTGCCCGCACAACAACTCAAACACCGGCCGCAACAGTGCGATCGGAGCAAAGTTCGGCGCACAGTGATCCTCAAACAACGCAACGCGCATGACGAACGTCCCCTCCTTGGAACAGCCTCAGTTGTCAGAGCTGACGACTGAGGAGCGGGAATCTAATCGCCATCCGTTTTCGAGTGAAGACCGCTTCGGCCGATCAGCCTTGATTGAAGTCCGGCTTTCAGAAAAGTCGGACTTCGGCCGATCAGCCGTAGAGCTTGTTGGCTTCGGCGTGGTCGATCTTGCGGGCTTTGATTCGTCCGCCGGAAAGCTTCTCGCCATCGGGGTCGATGTACACGCGGCCCGTTCGGCCCGGCACGACACTCATCACATGGATGTTGAAGATGAACGACGCGTCGCTCGTCGCCTGAAACCAGTGGACGTTGTCTTTGATGTCTGACAGCGTCGAGAATGTTCCAGGCCCAAATGCTTTGTCGATTGTCGGTTTGACGATCATGTGCTTGGCTTCGTCTTCCAGCCGGTCGTAATGACGGCCGCGGAAGTCGCCCTTCAGGATCAGGAACGCGGTCGCCATGTTGTCGTGTCCGTGAGGCACGACCGAGCGGTCCTTGTTCAACGCGAAGACCTGATGCCCGAACACGAGATTGGTCGGCAAGCCCTCGACCTGCGGCAACTTGGCCTTCAAGCTCAGCTCGCCACGCTCTTGCGGTTTGATTCCGGCGGTGAGCTTTTCAAAGTCGATGAACTTCAGCAGTTCGGGCAAATCCACTTTGCCGAAGAGTTGTTCGACCTGCTTCTGCCACTCCAACGGATCGAGCTTTTTTCCCTTCAAGTCGAGGCTCATCGTGTTGAGTTCCGCAAGCCACTTCGCCGCGACCGGCTTCACTTCATCGGCGAAGGCGTCTCCCGAAAACAACGTCTCCAACAGCGACCACGTCAGCAGCGATCCGAGTGTCTGCTGTTGGAAGGAACGGCGTGAAATCGTGTCCATCATTCAGATCCCCTTTGGTTGAGGCAGCAACGGCAAGACCGCAGCGCGGTCAAAGTCGGCGGGAGTCTATCAACTCGGGCCATTTCCCTCGCGTCACCGACCGGGTCATCGCCATGTTAGGGCTGCGAAACTTGTAGGGTGGGACCAGCTCGCTTCGAGCGCCGGCCCACCATTGAGAAACGCCGAGTCATCATGGTGGGCCGGCGCTCG
>JAYVDI010000076.1:0-10922 GCA_043749505.1 Schlesneria sp.
CCGGGCGATCCCTTCGCCGGTGAAAAGGTGTTCAAACGAGTCTGCGCGGCGTGCCACAAGATCTACGGCGAAGGCCCCGACATCGGCCCCGACATCACCTTGAACGGCCGCAACGATTTCACGCAACTCCTCTCGAACGTGTTCGACCCGAGCCTCGTGATCGGAGCCGGCTATCGCGTCTGCACCGTCGTGACAACCTCCGGCCGAGTCCAAAGCGGCTTGCTGGTGGAAGACAGCCCGCAGCGAGTGGTCCTCAAGCCGGCCCAGGTCGTCGATAGTCGTGGTTCGCTCCGCGAACCAACGCCTCCCGACAGCGACAACAAAAAGAACGCTCCACCCAATGACGATGCCTCGAAGCGTTTGATCGCGGAGCGATCAACGACAATCTCCGTCGGCAAGCTGGAGATCATCCCGCGCGACGAGATCGACGAGTTCAAACTCAACGAACTGTCCTTGATGCCCGAGGGCCTGGAAAAGCAACTGACCCCGCAGGAGATCATCGACCTGTTCGCCTTCATCACGCTCGACAAACACCCGAAAGACCCGTCGGCCAAGAGACTGCCCGGCGTGTCACAGGTCCAGCCGAAGCAGACCACGAAACCGGAAGAGTTCGGTGCGCTGGTCAATGAAATCCTGCCCGGCTTCACGACGAAAGCGTCCGGCGAGGGAGGCGTAGCTCTGCTGGCCAACTATTGGAGCCGAGACAACGTCCTGCGAACTCATCCCGTCAGCCGCGATACGCCATGCGTGCTGACTCAAACGGTCAAGCTCCCTGCCGGAAAGCGGACACGGTTGCTGCTTGAGGTCTGTCACCACGAGCAGTACCACAACTGGCGACTGGTCGTGCGCGGCAACGGCGAACGTCTGTTCGACGAGATCATCGGCAAGGAGCCGTACCGCCACTGGACCACGGTGACGGTGGACCTCACGAAATTCGCGGGGCAGGAGGTGAAGATCGACCTCGTCAATCAGGCGACCGAGTGGGACTACGAGTTCGGCTACTGGGGCGGTGCGAGACTGCTGAGCGATGACTTCATGACCACGTCCAACCGCGAGACCGACCCAACCGGCCGAGTGAAGCTGGAGGTCTCAGGCCGGGAGGCCAAACTCACGGAGACCGCGACCGGGAGAGTGATCTTCCACCTTAGCGCGGCCGAATTCCAGAAGTGGCGCGAGGCCAATGCCAACAATCGCGAGTTGTTCGCGCCGCCGAACTTGGAACGAGGTCAGCGTGAGACCCTCCGACGCGTGCCGGGACTTCCCATCACCTGCTGGGCCTTCAGCCCGGACGGCAGGCTGCTGGCCACTGGCGGCGGCAAGTCCGATGAACCCTACGGAGTCGGTGAGTTCAAGTTCAGCCACGGCAGCCTCCTCGTGTTCGACACACAAACCGGCGACATCGTGGCCGGAGCGGCGGGTCCGTTCCGATCGAATCTGTTGGAGTCGAACAAGGTGGAATCAGACAAAGGAAACTCGCCGCCCATCATCCCGCGCATCACGTACTTTCATCGCTCCACCGGCGCAATTCTCGATGTCCAACGCAGCCGCAGCCCCGGCGAAGTCGCCTCGCTCCACTTCGACGAACACGGCCTTCAAGTCGCGGCCAGAGAACTGTCGATTGACGGCAAGTGACACGACCATCGCTGACCAAGCCGCCGTAGGTGCGTGAAGTCTTCGGAACGCACCAGCAGGAGGATCACTGTTCCCACGATGGTGCGTTCCGAAGACTCCGCGCACCCTACTTTGCAAACTCGGACGCAGTAAATGCACAGTTCCTTAGGAACGATCACCAAAGAAAAACCATCACCCTCTCGCCGCAAATCCGAGGCGACGGGACTGGAATGGTGACCACTCTACTTTTTGCTCGTGAGCCACTCGTTCACGACTCGTTCCAGCACGTCCAGCGGGATCGCTCCGTTTTGGAGGAGGATGTCGTGGAACTCTCGCACGTCGAACTTGTCGCCGAGTTGTTGCTTGGCCTTCGCACGGAGTTCCTTGATCTTGAGTTCGCCGATTTTGTAGGCGAGGGCTTGGCCGGGCCAGGCGATGTAGCGGTCGATCTCGTTCGTGATGTCATGTTCGTCCTTCGGAGCGTTGTCTTTGAAGAACTGGATCGCTCGGTCGCGGGGCCACTCCATCGAGTGGAGGCCGGTATCGACGACCAGCCTCACCGCACGCCACATCTCGTAGGTGAGTTGGCCCATTTTGGAATACGGGTTGGCGTAGAGGCCCATCTCGTCGCCGAGGCTTTCGGCGTACAAGGCCCAGCCCTCGACATAGGCCGTGAAGCCCGCGTGCTTGCGGAATTCCGGGACGTGTTCCAGTTCGGTGGCCAGTGCGATTTGCAGGTGGTGGCCGGGAACCGCCTCGTGCAGTGAGAGGGCCGCGATCTCATACTTCGGCCGCGTCTCGGGCTTGTAGAGATTGACGAAGTACGTGCCGGCACGCGTGCCGTCGGCGTCGGGGGGACGGTAGTAACCGGTCGTTGTGTCGGGGGCCATGTGTTCGGGGATGGCCTCGACGCCGTAGGGGATGCGCGGCAGCTTGCGAAAGAGTTTTGGCAGCAGCGGATCGACGCGCTTCGAGAACGCCTGGTACGCGGTCAGCAGATCGTTGGCGTCGGTGTAGCGGTACTGCGGCGCGGTGCGCAGGTGCTCGAAGAACTCGGGCAGTGCGCCTTTGAAGCCGACCTGGTCTTTGACTCGCTCCATCTCGGCGCGGATCCGTTTCACTTCGGCCAGCCCGATGTCGTGGATCTGCTGTGGAGTCAACGTCGTCGTCGTGTGCTTCCGCGCGAGGAACGCATAGAACGCCTGACCGTTCGGCAGCCGGGACGCTCCGGTCTGCGACAGGCACGCGGGGAAGTACTCCCGCTCGAAGAAGCCGAGGAACTTGCGATAGGCGGGGACGAGCTGTTCGCGGATGGCGGCTTGAGCCTCGCGCTGCAAGCGGTCTCGATCGGCGGGGGCGATCTCGGGCGAGACGGTTTTGAACGGCTTGTAGTACGGGCTGGCCGTCGGGTCTTCGACGATCTGCTTCCTGAGTTGAGCGGGCAACCGCTGCATGACGATCTTCGGCTGAACCATCTTTGCCCCGATGCCCGCCCGCATGACGGCGATGGTCTGATCGACATAGGTCGGAAACGTGCGGAGCCGCGTCAGCCAGTCCTCGTAGTCCTTCACGGTTGTGAACGACAACCCGTCGCCCACCGAACTCTCGTCCTGAATCCCGTTGCGATGGTCGAGCGGGGCGAGATGCCAGTTGAATTGAAACTCCTCGACATCGACCTCGATCTGCCGACGAAACAGCAGGTAGTTGAGCCGATCCGCTGGCTCAAGCGTCTTCTCATCGAAGTCATTCAGCGCCTTGAGTACTTCGCGCTGATGTTCGTGCCGACGCTGGATGGCGGCGAGACTCACGTCGGGCCAGCGGTCGCCAAACCGCTTGTCGCCGAGGTGTGATGCGAATGTTGGAGCCTCACGCAGCGTGTATTCCCACTCGTCGTCGAAGAGTTTCGTCAACTGTTCGGCGGGCGACTGAGCGTGACTGGCGAACGGGATCAGCAACCAAGCGACAGCCAGCAGCCAGCCGCTTTGATTGACTGACGACATCAACGACGAGACAGCGCGAGACATGACAGCGAAGCTCCTGCAAGGCGGCACGGTTTGGAACAGGCCGCCGATTGTAGAAGTCTTGCACGCATGGCACACGCAAGCCGCGTGTACCATGGGAATTCATGACCGCAGCCGATCAGAGTCTTCGGAAGAAAAACGGCCCCGACCATCGAAGCGTGACGCGCCAGCAAAGTCATGCGCAGGCACGCCAAGCTTTGAGGGGAACGTGATGCTCGATGTGTGGCCTCGGGAACGGCGCGGCACCCGTCACAGAATCTCGTCCACGCGAAACACCAAGTCGGTGGCCAGCACGGAATGAATCGTTTCGCCCGCTGAGAGAATCTGGCGTTCGACATAGGTTCCGTCGGACTTCGGTTGGCGATGCACTTCGATGCACTCATCGATCAAGTTCACAATCCAGTACTCGGCGATGCCCGCTTCGGCATAGAGGGCCAGCTTTGAGGTTCGGTCGGCTCCGAGAGATGAGTCGGCCACTTCGATGATGATTGCGACATCGGTTGCTTCGGGATTTGCAGTTTCATATTCGTCGGCTCTTGGACAGAGCAGCATCCCATCCGGTTCCGGCTCACTGTCTTCCAGACGAACCGGATTCTGAGAGCTGACCAGCCAACGACTGCCGACCACGGCGAGCAAATGACGGATCAATCGGTTTACACAGCGCGAGTGCCTGCTTCCTTTTGGCATCTTATCAACGATCTCCCCACGGATGAGTTCGACGTGATCGGCCTCACTCAAGATTCCGAACGCCAACATCTGTTCGTAGTCATCGACTGAGAAGCGGTGACGGCTCGGGCTGGTAAGCAACATGGACAGTTCCAATCGAAACGGGCTGGATGCAATCAGGTCACATCAGACTGTAGCGGCATTAACAATGTGAACCAAGCGGGCACGGCAGGACAGCGCTGACGGGCGAACAGTCACGGTACGAAGACGAACTCGGGGGAGTTGATGAGCGTCCAGAGCATGTCTTCGGCGCGTTCGCGCCAGTCGGGGCGGAGGCGTTTTGTCGTTGGATCTCCTGCTTCGAGTTCCTTCGCCAGCGCGAGTTTTCTGTCGCTCGCCTCGGGCCTGAGGTGGTTGGACCAGGTGACTCCGGTGTTCTTCGGCGGGAGCGGCTTCATGATGGGAGCGTCCACGCGGCGCGCGTCGTAGCCGTCGGCGAGCAGTTCGCGGAAGAGTTCGCGTTCTTCGCTGGTGGCCGGTCGCGTGAGGATCGCGCGGTGGACCGCGTCGATGAACTCGACGAGTGGTTGGTCCCTCAACGCCAACTCCGTGATGAGACTGTCGTCGCTCAGTTGCGACACGCGCTTCGCGGCGACTCCGTTCGCGAGGACCGCCGGTTGTAGGACGGTGGTCTCGACGGGCCGCACGCTCAATGGATCGGGGCGCGAGGCGCGCCAGCCGAAGGTCTCCAGCACGTTGATGATTGTCTGCGCGGCGGGAAGCGACAGCGCGGGGCGATCGCGTTCGTTGGAGAGGGACGCGAACTGCCAAGCCCGTTGTGGAGTGCCCATGCTGAGCGACGACTCGAAACTGCGCTGGCTGTCGGTATCGACGCTCATTTCTTCGGTGTGCAGCGGCTTGCCAACGGCAGCGAACAGCGAATCGACGACCTGTTCGGCCGACATTCGCCTCGGCACGGGACCGGCAAACAGCGCGGCCCGCTTGGCGTCGGTCGCGGCCAGCGCGTCCGCGCGGCGTTGATAGGCGTGCGAGTTCAGAAATAGGCGGGCGACATGCTTGAGGTCGTAGCCCGAGCGGACCAACTCCCGTTCGAGGTACTCCAAAAGTTCGGGGTGTGACGGTGCAGCGTGTTCCCAATCGTCGATCGGCTCGACAAGCCCACGCCCGAGATAGCGATGCCACATCCGATTGACGATGACCTGTGCAAAGCGACGGTTCATGTGCGACGTGACCAGTGCGGCGAGTTGCTCGCGCTGGTCCTGCGGACTGAAGAGGATGCCGTCGTCAAACTTCGGCGTCAGTTCCTTCACGAAGGGCCAAGTGGGCGCGATCACCTCGCCCGGCTTGAGCGTCACTTTCACCAAGAGCGACGCCAGCGATGCTTCATCACCGAGGATCGTGCTCGTCTTGGGAACCTTTTCATCACCGCGTTTCAACATCGCAGCGAGGCTGAACAGATCGCGCTGCTTGAAGTCGTGATAAGGAGCATCGTGGCAGCGGGCACACTTCATCTCCATGCCGAGGAACGCTTGAGCCAACACGTGCGCCTTGGCCGCCATTGGCGAATCATTCTGCGACGCGATGCCGAACCCCGCAGGCCCACCGTAGTGCGAACTGCCTTCCATCAAGATCAACTCGGTGGCGAAGCGGTCGAACGGCTTGTTGTCGCTGAACGATTCATGCAGCCACCAGCGAAACGGCCCGGTGTTGTTGAGCGTCGGGTTGACGATGTTCGGATTCTCAGCCAGCACGTCCTGCCAATAGCCGACCCAATGATCGGCCCAGCCGGGCTGATCGAGCAGCCGGTCGATGAGCCTAGCGCGACGAGCCTGCTGCGAGCCTACTTGCTTTGTCCCCTCGCCCCGGCTTTGCGGGGAGAGGGCTAGGGTGAGGGGGGCGGATTGAGAGTGGATGCCTGGCACTTCATCGCCCCCCGTCTCCGGCCCTCTCCGCTGAGGGGAGGGAGGAAGAGTGGAGTCGCTGGTGTTTGGTGGTGCGTCATCACTATTCGGCCCCCTCACCCTAGCCCTCTCCCCCGCAGACGGGGGCGAGGGGACAGGAAGGAACTCGCCGACAATGTACTTCGGCGGCAGCGTGCCGATCACGTCCAAAGAAACTCGGCGCAGAAACGACCAGTCGTCGGTCAGTGGTTGCGGCTTGACGTTGTTCTCTGCGAGCTTCGCGTTGAGGAAGTGATCGATCCGGTTTTGAACCGGCAGGTTGGCGGGAGACTCGATGTTCGAGACGGGCTTCCAAAGACCAACCTGCAGCGCCGCGCGGTCGTGTCGCTGCTGCCAATACTTCGCATATTCGGTCGAGTCACTGCGGCGCAACAGTTTGTTATGGAACTCCATTTCCCGGTGCTTGTCCCGCGCGAACTCCAGCCAGCCCGCGTCAGTGAGGGGAACCTCAACGCCCGCCTGAGACAACAAATGGAACTGGCCATCCGCGCGCTCGATCCATAGTCCGGTCTCACCGAACTCGGGGCGATGCTTCTTGCCGCCGGCGAAGACCTCCAACGTGACGACTTGTTGGTGTCCGTTGCCTTTGACGGTGACGAGGACATCGTGGTCGCCGGTTTGTGGCGCGCGGATGCCGGGGACGACGGTCTTGGTCACGTCATAAAGCTCACCATGCCCGTCACCGCGCGGCTTGGGGAACGGGTTCTCGACGATCAGCTTGCCGTCGATGAAGAGCCTCGCGCCGCAGTGCGATCGCAGGATGAGCCGCGTCTCGGTCTGAGGGAATTTGTACCAGCCGGTCAGGCGGACCATGAGCGGGTTGCTGCGATCTTCACGGACGCCGTGCGAGTTGTACTTGTGCGGGATCGCGATCAGCCCGAACGAAGACTCGATGTACGCCAGGGTCGGAGTCGGGATCGGGAAGTCCCACGAGAACTGGTCGGGGATGTGCTCCATGATCTCGCAGAAAATCAGGTCGTGCGTGTCCGGTAGCTCCGTCACATACGACGGTGGAATCTCGACGGCATACCGCGACTTGATGACTTCAGCGGAAAGGGCTTCGCGGTGCAGGGCGACTTCATCAATCAACCCGTCGAACGACGCACCGGGACTCGCCCCCATCGACGAGCCGATCCAGACCTCGTCGTTATCGACAACCGGCCCGTCGTTGGTCGCGCCGCCGTAATCCCATTTCCCCGTCAGCGGCTTGCCGTCGATGTAGCCCTTGATCGAGTCGCCCTTGCCGAAGGTGTACGTGACGGCGACGTGATGCCAGCTTCCATCCGCCTTGAACCCGTCGGTCGTCGTCCAGCGATGGAAGTCGTCCTTCTCACCATTCCGGTTCTGGGCGTTCCGAAAGAGAAAGTTCACGCACGCCTGGCCACCGTCTCCCACAAGTCGCAGCGCGTAGTTCTGGTTCTCGTCGGCCACGCCCGCGTTCTTCGTGCGGCCTTTGCCGACGATGTACATGTTCTGCCCGTTGCCAATTTTTGACGGTGCGACCCACGTTTCGAGCGTGATCGCATCGCCAAGCTCCACGTCGAACAGGCTGTTCTCACCTGGATCGGCAAACCGAATCGAGCTGCCTCCAGAAAACTTCGCCGCGTGGTTGTCCGGCTTGAACCGGGGAAACTTCGCGGGCCGCGGCCCCGCCGCATCGAACGTCACCGCGCCCACAACTCGTCCCGGCACGAGCGGCTTTTCAGGCGAGTCACCTCGTTCGACGAGAACCTTTCCGTCAGCAGTCTCTTCAAACCGCACTTGGAACGCGGGGAGATCAGGCGATGGCGGAGCGCTGTCATTTGCAGGAGTCGCTTGAGCCAGTGCCATCGACGGCAGCAACCACACCACGAGGACGAATGCCGAACGCTGACAACAATCCACCGCGCATCTCAAGCCGCGCATGACGAAAACTCCCGAGCGAAAGCAGACTCTGTAACCGAGGGCGATGATAGCCATCGGTTTCAGCCGTGGCCAAGCGGTGCGACAGGTGTTTCAACAAACGTAGCCCTGTCGCTGCGCGACAGGAGGCGCGATCAACAGGTGACATCAACCCGTCGAGTCATCTCGAATGATCGGCAAACGCCACTCGCGCGTTCTCGCTTCCTGTCGCGGAGCGACAGGGCTACCACTCATGGGCAACGGCTCTCACAAGCGGGAACCCTGTCTTGTCCGAAGTGGATGTAAGAACTACAACCCCGCCCGCGCGGGCGGGCCCTCTTGGAGATCGGTTCGCTCGCGCAGTGTTCTTCGTAGGACTTCTCTCTCTCGGCGGATGCACGGATGCTCCATCGCCTGAAACGCTGGCTCAGCCCAGACTTGGCAATCGACTTGGGGACGGCCAACACGCTGATTGCCGTTCAGGGCGAAGGGGTCGTGTTGGACGAACCGTCGGTCGTCGCCCTGCAAAAAGGGACGCGGCGCGTGCTGGGTCGCGGGACCGCCGTCGGCAAGCTGGCTCGACAAATGCTCGGCCGGACGCCCGATTCGATCACTACCGTCAAGCCGATTCAGGACGGTGCGATCACCGACTTTGAACTGTGTGAGTCGATGCTGCGCTACTTCATTCGCAAGGCCGCGCGCACGACACCCGGCGTGCGACCGAACGTGGTCATGGCCGTGTCGGGCGGCATCACCAACGTTGAGAAGCGGGCGGTCTTCAACAGTGCCGAGCGAGCCGGTGCCGGTCGTGTTTACCTCGTCTCTGAATCCAAAGCGGCCGGGATTGGAGCGGGGCTGCCGATCGCCGAGCCACTCGCCAGCCTGATCTGCGACATCGGCGGCGGCACGACCGAAGTCGCGGTACTCAGCCTGACCGAGATCGTCGCGGGGAAGTCGCTGCGCATCGCGGGGGACGAGTTCGATCAGGCGATCATCGAATACCTGCGACACAACTTCTCGTTGCGCATCGGCGATCAGACGGCCGAGCAACTCAAGATGCGGATCGGTTGTGCCTACCCGCTTGATGCGGAACGAACCGGCGAAGTGCGCGGCATTGATGCGGTGAGCGGCGTGCCACGGCGAGCCATCATCACCAGCGAAGAATTACGTGAGGCAGTGCGAGGTCCGCTGGACTCGATTCTGAGCGGAGTGAAGAGCGTCATCGAGCAGTGCGACCCCGAACTGGTCGCCGACTTGTCAGACACGGGGATGGTCCTCTCCGGCGGCGGCGCGTTGCTGCCGGGGCTCGATCTCTATTTTCGTGAACAACTCGGCATCCCGGTTCGAGTCGCGGCCGATCCGCAACGTGCGGTTGTCCGAGGCGCGGCCATCTGTGTCGAACATCTGGCTCAGTGGAAAGAGAGTTTGGAGACGAGCGATGGCCACGTGTGAACGGTTGGTCGGAGGGCAGGCCTCGTTTCGATGTTGGGCCTGGTTCAATGCTCGGTGCCTGCGGGTGGGTGCCGTCGCTCCTTGGTGGTAGCCCTGTCGCTCCGCGACAGGAAGCGTGAATGTCAGGGCGACGTTTGCGATTGATTCGAGATGGATCGAGAGAGGGATGCCCTTTGTTGATCGCGCCTCCTGTCGCGGAGCGACAGGGCTACGTAAGGAACCCTGCATGTCGTCGTGGAGTCTGTTCGCAACTTGCGGCTTGGTGCTGGCTGGAGTCGGGTTGCACTTCGCTCCCGATGTGGTGTCGTCACGACTGCGCGGCGGGATCACCGATATCATGCGGCCAGGACAGCAGGCCGTTCGAGCGACAGGCGACTCATTGCGCGAAGGATTGCTCGCGATTTCATCGCCCTCGGCACAGGCTCAACAACGTGAGTTCGCTCAGTTACGACACGAGTTGGAAGTGTCAAACGCTCGCAGCGCGGGATTGGTCGCTCGATTGGCGGAATTGCACGACGAACGAACGCGCGAGGCGGCGCTGCCGTCCATGATCCTGCGGCTGCCTCGATTGGCCGCGCCGTCACTCATTGAAGCCGCGGTGTTGGGCGACGTGTTGGCCGAACAATGGCGGAGCGGAAAGTTGCTCGATCGCGGAACGGCGAACGGCGTGCGTGAATCGTCACTCGTCGTGAGCAGTCGGCAGCCGCTGCTCGATTTCGGACAGGATGGTGAGCTGTTGCCGGAAGATGCGGTGCTGTTGGGTCGCTGTGTGATTGGCAAGGTTGAGCGCGTCGGCCGCTGGACGAGTACGCTTTTACTGCTGACCGATGCCACGTATCGCGGTCGTGCCCAGTTGATTCATACCGCCGACACCGGCTTCGCCTGGGGCGGTCGCGGCATCCTGAAAGGTCAGGGGGAACCGCTTTGCAAGTTGGAAGGGATCGCGGCGACGGAGTCGGTTCGAGTCGGCGATGGAGTCTATACCGCAGAACGCGACGGTCTCGTGTCAACTCCGCTGTACTACGGTCGCGTCGTCGAGGCGACACTCGGCCCGGACGATCGCGAGTGGCACGTCCTCGTGGAGCCAGCGCCGCTGCCGAACAGGTTGACTCTCGTGCAAGTGCTGCGAATGAGTGTGAATGCCGAACGATTGGCGGCGGGGATGTCGTGGTCCAACAACTGAAATTGCGGGGTTGGCGTCGTTTCACCGCGTGGGCAACGCCCCGCAATTTCAGTTGTTGGACCACGACATCCCCGCCGCCAATCGTTCGGCATTCACACTCATTCGCAGCACTTGCACGAGAGTCAA
>JAYVDI010000077.1:0-6521 GCA_043749505.1 Schlesneria sp.
TCGCCTGCGGCGGCGCGGGCTTGGCATGCGGATGCTGCGTGCTCGGCGGCAGCGAACTGTTCTGCGGCGTCTGCTGCAACACCCGCAATTCGGCCTCCAGGACCGCGAGGCGACGCTCGTAATGGTCGATGACCGATTGCAGCAGCGCCCGAAACTCGGGCGGCAATGCCGCCCTCGGCTCGGTGGAAATCGGCGGGGCATTCGGCGACGACATCCACCAGATGTCGCCAATTTCACGACCCGCGCGAAGACCAATTCCTTCAACAACTCAATCCGGCCTGTCAACGATTACGTCGCCTAACAGCCTGTTGAACAGGGAATGGAAGCCTGAAACGCAAGTAAAGGATGTCGCAAATGCTGACGAACTAGACTCAGAAATCCTGCGATCCCGCTTCAGGCTGCTATTTTCAACAGGCTGCTAAGTGGAGTAAGCGTTTTCCGGAGCGAACATCGGCGACGCGTTCACTTGGAGGTCACCGAGACAGGTGTGCGCCAGACGATTTTTCCGGGCTTGAAGGTGAACGAGCCATCGGCTTTTTTTACTCTGCCTTCGCACGAGAGTAGCTCAATCTTCAGGGAATATCGGCCGGACGAGAGTGGAGCCTGGGACTTCGCAGACAGTTCGGCAGTCTCACCCGTCGCGTCAACCTTCACTGAACAGAGGGAAGTGTCACCCCGCAAATTCCGTCCGGCCCTCATGGTTGACGTGAAGGCCAACGTGAATACCGGGTCGAGTTTGTTTTCCTCAAAGGCTTGCTTGCAAGCAGCCTCGTTAAGAATGAAGCCCAGATAGGGTGCCCCGGCACTATCGACCGCCAGCAGCTTCTTTCCATTCGAGCGGATCGTGCAGGTCACACTGAACTCTCGACCGGCAACGACGGGCGGCAGGGTCTCACCCACTGATACACCGTTCAGTGTGAGGTTGGTGATGGTCATCAGATGCGGGTCATAAACTGGCCCCGTCCACCACCACACGAAATAGTATCCGCCCCCCAGCAACAAAAGACACACAACAATTGTGCCTCGCCATGCGGCCTGCCATTCCACGAACCAATCCACGAAGGAATCCCACACCGTACATACCTCGTTGTCAGAACGACCCACTTGCGAACTCGAACGGCCGGAACGTCATCGTTGGGCGAGCGGCATGAGTTGCCTTACCGGCAATTGAAGCCTGACGCCTTACTGTGGAATTGTCTGTGACTCGCTACCGCTACGGGTACCGGATGCGCGCCAGACGCGAGAATCAATTCCGTTGCTGACAAAACGAGCCGAGCCGTCACACATGAGCAGGTTAACGCCCCCTTTATGAAGGCTTGTCGGTGGAGAGAGCGCACCGACACGCAGCACGTTGGCGGTTTGATTCGGGTTATAGCACGACCTCGTATTGGGGGTGCGGACATGGTCGTAGCCCCGGACACGCTCATTGAACCAACCTCCGCCAAAGTGCGATTGCGGCACTGTAAATTGAGTATCGCAGGCCGCGATCAACGCATCCAACCCCGTTGGCAGCGCGAACGCGGTCGGAATTTCCCAGTGGTATCGCAGAGAATCTCTCGCCGCCACACCCGGCTCCAACGACAGAAAGGCATCAGAGGGCGTTCGCGCAGCAACATCGGCCGCAAGCAATTGTTCACTGGTCATGGCTGTCGTGGAGAGACCATCCAGCACATCGCGAAAACTGATCATTCGCACCACATAAAAATCAGCCCAGCCAAATCCATCACTCACGCCGCGCTCTCCGCCAATACTCTCCAACCCAAAGCTGAACCGATAGGAAACGGCTCTGCGTGTTTGCGATGTCAACGGATCCGAGGGACACAGATAGACCGGTGGCCTCTTCCAGTCGCCGATTTCGGGACAAGGGCCGTTCATACAGGGGTCGATTGAACTTGAGGTAAACCAACTGCCAGCCCGTCCCTCAAGCCCGTCCACCAAGTACCGAAAGGCAAGTGTTCCGGAACAGGGCAACTTGCCATGTAAGCCTTCGTAACTGTGGGTTGCGATGCCGATTTGCTTGAGATGAGAAAGGCATTGCATCCGGCGGGCAGACTCGCGGGTGGCCATGATGGCCGCCCCGAGCAAGGACATCAAAAGTGCGGCGATCGCGACAGATGCGAGCAGCTCCACGACAGTGAACCCTTGGCAATTATGGCGGCCAAAAGTCCCAAATCGAAACCTCGAAGACAGGTGACGCACTGTTTTCATTCCATCGTTATCTACGTCAGTAGATTCTTGTACTCGACAAAGTAGGCAACTCGCAGACCGATATCGAGCCGTTCATCCATTGGTATTCAATATTCAATGTTGCTGTTATCCCACCAGCCTGTGCCGGCCCAAAGGACATTGTCACGCGAAAACCCTGTGGCCCCTGCCGAGAAAGGTTTGGGCGTAAAATCGTGCTCATGCCGCATGTACATTGAAAATGTATAGTAAGGGGGAACCATGACAGAAATGATGATTGGTATCATCGGTATCACGTCACTCACTGTTCGTTCCAAGGTCATATACCCATCCGGGCCGGTGACCAGAGTGTATTCCCAGAGCATGCCTTCAACACTCGTACCTTGTGTATACCCACGCCAGTTCTTCGCGGCATCAACTTGATGAGCCGGGCAGAGCAGGCCACCAATCACGACCAAAACAACCAACCACAGTCCGAACCGATTTTTCCCACGAACGCGATTTGTCATGTCATGCCCCCCGAACCAATTCTCCGAGCTGTGACGGCATTCAATTCCGTCAACCCGTCACAACCGTAACAGGCAGCACGGAGTCTGCCGATGAGGTCAGTCGGTGTCAACGCGTGTGACGGTCGTAGGGACAAGAATCCTCGTGACGATCCTCCCGTAAGATTGGAGTTGAGGAATTGGGGCGACGTGAATGATTGATCTTCAACTGCCAAGAATCAAAATAGGTCTGAAGTCCAGTTCCGTAAAGGAGCCGTATACTAAACGCCCGCAATCAACGCCATTCGTATCGAATCCCGCTTCAATCAGTGACGTACCCTGAAGGTTCGTCACCAGTGACCTCGAACGCTCGTGAAACTCCGGGCGGGATGCGCTTGGGTGAGCCGGTGCGGTAATCGACGAACGCCCAGTTAGTCTCGGCCTTGGCGAGGACTGTTTCACCCGTTGCCTCGTTCCCACGCTCCGCGTGGGAACGCTTCTCAGACGCTCCGCGTCGAGGATCGGCAGCTCGCAGGATGAGAAACCGCCGGCGCGACGTGACCTTGCCCATGTTGGCCACCCAGGTGCGGATCAGTATCGTGTCGCCGAGCAGGGCGGGGGCGAGGTACTCGATGAAATGGGACCGCACGACCCAGCCGCAGCCCAGCGCGGCATACGCCTCGACCGGCCACCCCTGAGCTGCCGAATGAGCCAGCGCCGCCGACTGCATCCACTTCAGGTACGAAATGTTGTTCGCATGCCCCAGCCCGTCCAGATCGTGCTCGACCACCGTGTGAGTCCATTCCAAGATCGCGGGCATGAGGCGGAGTCCTGTGTTGCGTCATCTTTGGTTGCCGGGTCAACTTCTGCTTGCCGGCTTCCAGCCGGCTTCCGCGTCTGCCACCGACTTCAGCCGGTGGTCAGAGTCCACTCAAAGCAGTGTTCTTGCAGCCGGGCTTCAGCCGGCTTCTTCGGGTACTAATTGCCGACAAGCCGGCTGAAGCCCGGCTGGAAGAAAGTAGCGGTGTCCACCACAACCCACCGGCTGAAGCCGGTGGCAGACGCGGAAGTCGGCTGGAAGCCGACCGCGGAGACTCCAGCCACTCTGTGAGCAGGATCGGCCCCACCCAGACGCAGTTCAATAATCCCCAACCTCCTCGCCGCCATCCACCGTCGCCAGCTTCTTGAGCAGGGCGGGGTCGGTTTTGGCAGAGAAGTACCTCACCGAACCATCGGCCATCAGGGATTGAGTCCATCCAGTATGGTACGACGACATCCACCCCGCCGACTGCCCCGGCTTGCTTCCGTTGAGATTGATTCCCGGCGGTTGCGAGGCCACATCCACATCGCGCGGTTCAGTCCAGACGATCTGCGCGCCGCAAGCTTCGACGACAAGCAGCGTGTCGCTCGTGCCATCGGTAATGTCCCTGATTCTCGTTCCCTTTGGAGACGCTCCCACCGAGTGCGGCCCCGTCGGCATCGAGTACGCCGTGAACCAGCGGCCTTGTGAGTCGTGTGGATAATGGTTTGAAGGGCACCCGTAGGCGCGCAGTTCCTCGCTCGCAAGCTTGTCGTTCGGCAAGCGATCCCACGCGGTTCTCCGATCATATGAGTTGTAGAGCGGGGCTTGATGGACATACGGCAGGATCATCACTCGCCACGAAACAGGGGTCTCCCCCAAAACGGCCGGTGGGAAGACGCCGAAGGTGTCGTGGTAGTTGTGCATCGCCAAGCCGATCTGCTTGAGATTGTTCTTACATTCACTGCGATTCGAGGCATTGCGGAAGGACGTGGAAGGCGGTATCAACATTGCCCCGACTCCACCGATGAGCACCAACGCGAAAGTGACTTCACAACAGCGTTGGATCACTCGGGCGTAGCCCTCCACGTAAAGCTTGCTCAATCCTGTCGCCACGCCCGCGACTGAGACAGCGAGTGCGGCAGTCACGGACGGAATCAGCCAAGCGTTGTCATCCCACGATTGGAAATGACAGATTCCAAGTGGTGCCACGAGTCCACTGATGACTGCCGCTCCAATCCAGAACAGAATCTCTCGCGGACAGATGAACTTCCATCGGCGCAGCCTCACGATCAGGATGGCCAGCCCCACGATGGACCACGCCACCAGCAGCCATCGTGCCGTGAGGACGCTTGAATAACCGGGCGGTGCTGGTGGAAACGAAAACTCCATCACAAGCTCCTCTCACGCGATCACGCCTTCCACCACATTTCCGAACACATCCGTCAGCCGTTCGTGGTCGCGCCCCATCGCGCATGCTTTCATAACCCGAAGCTATCGCCACGACGCGGCACCGTGTTATCTTTGTCGTCGAATTGGAACCTTGCTGGAGAATGAGTATGACCATCGCGTTGGAGCTTGACGAGAAACTTCTGGAAGAGGCACGCCGTTCCGGTGGGCATTCGACTGCGGACGCTGCCGTTTCGCAGGCGCTGGCCGAGTATGTCCGCCGCCACAAGCGGCAGAGAATCGTCGAATTGTTCGGAACGATCGAATACGACGATGACTTCGACTACAAGGCGGCTCGGTCCAGGAAGCAGCCATGAATGTGTTGATCGACACATGCGTCTGGACGCTGGCCTTGAGGCGACGACGATCCGGTCTGACGGCGGACGAGCGAGCGACATTGCTCGAAGTGACGGAACTGATTCGGGATGACCGCGCCGTCATGATCGGACCCGTTCGACAAGAACTGTTGTCCGGGATTCGCCTTGAAGCGGACTTTGATCGCCTCCGCCTCCGGTTGAATGACTTTGAAGATGTGGTTCTCGAAACCGAAGATTTTGAGGAAGCCGCACGCTGCCACAATCTGTGTCGAACCGGAGGCATCGTCGGTTCATCCATCGACTTTCTCATCTGCGCGGTTGCACTGCGTCGCGGATACAGCCTGTTCACGGTCGATGCGGACTTCAAAGGGTACGCCCAACATCTCCCCTTGGTCATGCACCAGTACGGTGGCGGGGGATAGTCGCCGGTCACACCCTCACGCGATCACGCCTTCCACCACGTTCCCGAACACATCCGTCAGGCGTTCGTGGTCGAGGCCCATCAGGTGGACGATGGTGGCGTGGAGGTGGACTTTGTCCTTCACCGCCTCGAAGCCGAAGTCGTCGGTTTCGCCGTAGGACGTGCCGCCCTTCGCGCCGCCTCCGGCCAGCCACATGCTGAAGCCGTAGGGATTGTGGTTGCGGCCCGGTTCGCCCTGGCCCTCGCTGAACGGCATGCGGCCGAACTCGCCGCCCCACACGACCAGCGTTTCGTCCAGGAGGCCGCGCTGGTCGAGGTCCGTGAGCAGACCCGCGATCGGCAGATCGACCTCGCCCGCGTGCTGGCCGTGGTTGGTCTCGATGCTCTTGTGAGCGTCCCACGTCTCTTCGAGATGCCCGCCGCCCGAGTAAAGCTGCACGAACCGCACGCCCCGCTCGACCAACCGCCGCGCGACGAGGCAGTTGCGGCCGAACTCATCCGTCGGCTGTCGGCCCACGCCGTACATCTCCTGCGTGGCCCTGGTCTCCTGCGACAGATCGACCGCCTCGGGGGCTTCGGCCTGCATCCGGAAGGCCAGCTCGTAGGAGTTGATTCGACCGGCGAGATCGCTGCCGCCGGGCCGGGCCGCCAGATGCTCATCGTTCAACTTGGCGAGCAGATCGAGTTGCGAGCGTTGGGCCGCGCGGTCGATGTAATCCGGGCCGCGCAGATCGAGGATTGGATCGCCGACAGGACGAAAAAGCGTCCCCTGATAAGACGACGGCATGAACCCGTTCGACCAGTTCGGCTGCCCGCTGATCGGACCACCGCGCTTGTCGAGGATGACGACATAGCCCGGCAGGCTT
>JAYVDI010000078.1:0-28381 GCA_043749505.1 Schlesneria sp.
CGCGCGTCGAGAGTGAGTTAGGCCACAACGTCGCTCGACGCGCGGGGCGTTGCCCACGCGGTTAAACGACGGAACATTGGTCATCCTGAAACCGCCCCAAGCGGTGTCGAACCACCGCACTCCTAATTCAATCCACATATAAGAACTCGTTCGAGCAGATCAACGCCTGACACAGCAGCGACAACGCCCGGGTTGTCGGTGCCAGTTGCTTCGGCCTCTCTGCTTCAGGCAGCTTGGCGATGGACTCTTCAAAGTAAGTTTGTTGTGTGGCGAGGAAGTTTGTCGCGCGAGTCGTCTCGATTTTGTTGGCCGTTCGTCCATAGGCGAGTTGCCAGACGCGGTGGATGCGGGCGGTGGGGTCGGCAGACGGAGATGTTTCTTCCACGCGGCGAGCAAACAATTCGGACTGCTTAAACAGGATGTCGTTGTTCATCATCAGCAGTGACTGCGGGGCGACCGTGCTGAACGTCCGACGTTCGCAGTTGGGGGCGGTGTTGGCGACATCGAACGGTTCCAACATGCCGAGCGGCATCGAGCGTCTCACTTGGACGTAGAGGCTGCGTCGGAACTCGTTCTCGCCGAAGCCGTCTTGCTTGCCGATCAGGATGCCGTTCCCATCCCGCTCACCCGAGCCGAGGATCACTTGACCGTCGGCATCGGGGAGAACCGTGATCGCCGGACCAAACTGCTTGTCGCTGAGTCGTCCCGAGACCGCGAGGATTGCGTCGCGAATGGCCTCGGCTTCCAATCTCCGCACTGACATGCGAGCGAGTAACCGGTTGTCGGGGTCGATCATTTGCAGAGCGTCTGTGCGAGATGAGATTTGTCGATACGCAGTCGATGTCAGCAGGATTCGATGAAGCCGCTTGACCTGCCAGCCACTCGACACGAAATCGGCGGCGAGCCAATCGAGCAACTCGGGATGCGACGGGCGATCGCCTTGAGTTCCGAAGTCGGCCGGTGTCGAAACCAAGCCGCGTCCAAAGTGGTGCATCCAGACTCGATTCACGAAAACGCGACTCAACAACGGGTGCTTTCCGGTGGTGAGATGCCTCGCGTAGGCGAGCCTTCGTCCCGAGGTCGGCAACTGTGGGTCATCGACCGAAATCTCGACGGGCACCGTGCCGAGGACGCTCAATTCCGCCGGCGTCACCGTCTGGCGCGGCTGATTGATGTCGCCTCGAAAGAAGAGGGCCGTCGGTGGGAGGTGGCCCGGCGGCTCGGTGAGGCACGCCACGAAATCGTCCTTCGGCCGCTTGGTGTTGATGTCGTCTTTGATCTTCTTGTACTTGGTCTCGATCGCGGTCGATTTGGCTGGTTCAAACAGCGAAATCGTCCCGTTGTTCACGTTCAGCGACGGGTACTGTTTGGCGATCTCTTTTTGTAATTCAGTCCGTTCTATTTCCGGCGTCTCATGTGCGTGGCGAGCAGGTTCGCGCATCTCAGGATCGATCTTGTCGAGTTCCCGTGCGTAGACCTCGGCGACGAGAATCTTGTAGTCCTCAAGCCGCTTCACTTCCTGTGCCTGCGCTTCTTTGGCGACGGTCGCGGCCTGTTCATGATCAGCGGTAGACCACAGATTAACCAACCGATTTGAGGGCGCTCGCCAGTTCTTCCAGTCGTAGGCCGGTTCAAACAGCGCGCGGAAGCGGTAGTAATCGACTTGCGAAATCGGGTCATAGCGGTGCGAGTGACATTGCGCACAACCGACCGACAGCCCAAGCAGCGCAGTGGATGTGATCTTGATCGTTTCGGCGACGACTTCATTTCGCGCGACTTCCTGATCGGGACCGTTCGCCGTTCCATCCGGCCCCATCCGCAGGAAGCCTGTCGCCGCGAGCAAGTCTTGCTGTTCAAAAGTCAGGTTCTGATAGGGCGGCGTCAGCAGTTCATCGCCCGCCAGTTGCTCGATGACAAACCGGTTGAATGGCAGGTCGTCGTTGAAGGCCCGCAGGACATAGTCGCGGTACTTGAAGGCCCACGGCCGGACATGGTCTTCCTCACGATAGCCATCGCTGTCGGCATAGCCCGCGACATCCAGCCAGTGTCGCCCCCAACGCTCGCCGTAGCGAGGCGAATCGAGTAGCTCGTCGATTAACCGCTCCCACGCATCCGGCGCGGAGTCCGTCAAAAACTGCTCGACCAATTCGGGCGTTGGCGGCACACCGAGCAAGTCGAATTGAACGCGCCGCAACAACGTCAAACGATCGGCTTGCGGTGAGAAGCTGAGCGGTCCATGAGTCGGATTTGTAGGGTGGGACAAGCCCGCTTCGAGCGTCGGCCCACCAATAGGAAGCGTCGAGACTTCGTGGTGGGCCGGCGCGGCGAAGCGCCGCTGGTCCCACCCTACGGTCTCCAGCCGTTGCAACAGAAAGGCATCGACCGGCGAAGCGACCAACTCGGATCGAGCGACCGTCGGCACAGGCGGCTTCACCACCGGTTGAAACGCCCAATGAGTCCGCTCTTCCTCAGTCCATTGGCTGTCGCTCGGTACAGTTTCTGGCTCAGCCCGCGCGGTCGTGGCTCCTTGACTGAGCCACTCGCGCAACACCGCCTTCTCAGACGCGGACATCTTCTTCTTGCCGGGAGGCATCTCGTCGGCGAGGACTCGTTTCCAGATCAAACTCGTGTCCGGCTGTCCCGGAGAAATTGCCGCCCCCGACTCGCCCCCTTTGCTCATGAGACGAACGAGCCGCAGATCCAAACCACCTTCCGGCTGCTCTTCGTCGCCGTGACATTGCCAACAATGTGCTTTGAGGATCGACCGGACATGCGTCTCAAACTGGATTGGCTTTGTGGCGATGGGTGACGATTCGGTCGCGACGCGATTCGCGGGAACTTCCTCCGCGAGTACGGCTGCCATCGACAAGCCAAGCTCTGAAAAACGATGACTCGTAACAACGAGCAGCCCCACGGCAAGCGCGAACGCAGTCGCTGTGCGTGACATTGCGAAGCTTCCAGGCAGGAAATCGGGCGGGAGAAACCGGCAGCGCGAGGATCGTAGCTCAACGGTCTGGCATCGGGTAGCAGACTTTGATGCGTTGAGCCGATTTGCCCGAGGCCCGCGAGTTTCACGCCAGAAGTTCGGCGGACAAAGCCAATCCGGATTTCAAAAGGAGTTTGGCTCTCCGTTCTGTTCTTGGCCTCCGCGAAATCTATATCCACACTGACTCGGCGGCCTTCACACCGAGCGACCGATATGCAGCCTATCCCGCCGACAAGCCGGTCTCACCACATGACCTCGTCGCCACGATGTACCACGCGCTGGGAGTTCCTCACGACGACGTACTGCACGGTTCACTCAACCGCCCGCGCCGATCGAAGACGTACTCTGAAACGACTCGGACACATCGCACGCCCACTCACTTTCCAGCGTGCCGAATACGTGATCGCCTGGAGTGAGATGCTGTGCAGAGCCATCAGCCGTCGTGCGGAGGGATCTGACCAACGGAAGTCTCTGAGAATCGATAGTTTAAGGTCACATTCCGGACCTTCCACAAAATCTTCAGACCCGGCCAACCGACTGAAATTTTCAAACAACACGGACAATCACAAGCGTCACATCGTCGCTTGGCGTGGCGGGCAAACAAAACTGGTGGACGGCTTCGATGAGGTAATCGACGATTTGATGAGCCGATTCCATTCGGTGATTACGGACGATTTCTTTCAGACGACCTTGGCCGAACAGTTCACAGGCGCTGTTTCGAGCCTCTGTCAGTCCATCGGTCAACAAAACTAAGATGGCCCCCGGCTCAAAACGAACGCAGTGGCTGCTTGGAATTCTTTCGTCATGGGAAATTCCCAAAGGGAGCGAAAGAGCGGGGAGGCACACAAACTCTCCATTGGGATCCAGCATCAGCGCCGCGTGTCCTGCGGACGACCATTGAAGTTGCTGTTTCGGTGCATCAATCGCCGCCAAAAAGACCGTGATGAATTTCGAATCGTTCGTGTCTTCGCAGAGATCCGCGTTGGCGGCCGACAGAAGCTCGCCGATATCGCTGTGATAATTTTTGAGGCTCCTCAGCCCGCGCCTCGTTGCCGCCATGATCAGAGCCGGACCGACACCGTGGCCGGAAACATCACCAATCACCACACCGAGTCGACCGTCTCGCAGTGGAATGAAATCATAAAAATCACCGGCAGCACTGTCCGCCGCGATGCAACGACCAGCAAGGTCCAACCCCGAGATCGAGGGTGGTCTTTTCGGGAGTAGTGACTGCTGAATCTTCGCCGCAACCGCCAGTTCTCCTTCGGAAACCTGGCGTCGCTTGATCTCGGATCGCAATGTCATGGTGGATCGCTCTCGCTCATCAAGCGCGGCGGCCATCGACAATCCTGTTACGAGCATTGTGGCAATATAGATTTGCAATGACAGGAGCGCGACGTTTCTGTCCGGAGAACTAAACGGGCCGTGCCCCAATGACGTTCCCCAGATCGCAGGGGCAGCAATCGCGAGCACAGTCAGGGTCACCGAAAATTGATGACCTCGAACGGCAGCCCACAGCACGACCGCGAACGCCATTGATGACAGCCGAATCTCGATGGATGTCCCGAAAACGACGAACGAGACCAACGCCCCCGCCATGAGCATCATGGCCACCTCGATCACCTTGTGCCAATTCTGAACAACTCGCGACAGTGGTGGACAACATAAGAGCAGCGGCCCCACGGTGATGATTCCAATGCCATCCCCCAGATACCAAGTGAGCCATGTATATCCACAATCGGCATGCGGGATGATTCCGCCCACGTAGAGAGCCAGAACTCCCAAGGTGGCGCTCGATAGGCACGCCACGGACTGCGTTCCGACAAAACAAAATACTTCCCTCAACGAAGTGAATTTTCCACCGCCGTGACAGCACCGTCGAAATAGGAACGCACCGAGCAACGCCTGCAGCACGTCCCCCGGCCCGATCGCCAAGCCGGTTAGAATTGTTCGAGCGGCCTGAGCCGTGGTGCTCATGTCGAGAAAGGCCCACGTATTCGCCAGAAAGTTGCCGAGCCAAAGACCAACAACCGCTCGAAATCCGTATCGCATCGCAATTACCAGTGCAAACCCGGACGCGGGCCAAATGGGCGTCACATTCCCTGGGTTGATCGCAAGAGTTTGGCCCACTCGCGCCAGCACGAAGTAGATCAACGCAATTCCGAGCGTCTCAAACAGGAATCGCCAGATGCTGGAGCTGAGCCAAGCGTTGGCAGCCTGTTGAAAAAAAGTACCTCGCTCATCGGGGTGGCTGGCTGGCATGTCTCCGACGCCAAACGCGACCTGACTTTGAACAGGGCACAAGTGGGTGAGCCAGCGGTGTATGTCCGGTGCGGTGTTTTTCAACGGACGGCCAGTCACGATGACACTCCGGTCGAACGAGGGATGAAGGATCATTTTCCCACGTCAAGATACGAAAACGCACTAGCGATGCAATATGCTCACTGCATTTTCAATGCAGTTGGACTCATCACAATCATCGCGATCAGGGGATACAACCCCTGTGATGGGTTCAAGCTCGGTACTACAGGTACAAGAACAATGAACGGCTGCAACGGATCGATGCTGGCCCTGCGACTTTCCACTCGTGGAACGCGAGGGCTACACTGCCCTCGCGTGATGTCTTTGCGTTGGTTGCCGGAGGCGGCAGCGGGCTATGATGAACTTTGTCAAAACAACAGGACAATGGGATTGAACCAGACTGAATTGGAACTGTTGGATCATCAGGCGGAAGCGGATCGCGATCGCGATTATGTGCATCGGACCAGCTTGAGTTTTGATTTTGATGAGGCGCGGTGCGATCACCGGTTTGAGTCTCATCTGCCGGTGATTGCCCGGCTGTGCGAGCAGCTTGCCGGAACGGACGCTCCGTTGCAGTTGGACCTCGCCACGCGGTCTGCTCCGCAGCGCACGATGTGGGCGATTGTCGATGTGGCGGGTCGCGGCCTGATCATGCACCATGACAGTCAGGTGCAGCCGAAGACCAGCGATCACGATGAATTCGTCGATCTCTTTTGGTCGAGCGTCGGGCTGCCGCAGGCGTTTGCGATCTGCAATCTGTTTGGCCGATACCTGTTCGATGGCAGCTACGATGTGAATCTGACTCCGATGGTCGAGATCGAATCGAACTTGCCCGAGGAGCAGCACGCCGCCGCAGTGCGAGACTTTGAGGCGGCGATGCTGGCACTCGGCTATCCACGGTTGCAGCCGCGACCACCTCGCCAAAAACGAGGTGGTGGTGGGGACCGCGCGTGATGCCCGTGCCACACAAACCACTGGTGTGGCTGGGGTCCCGCGCTTCGCGGCCCCCAGCGAAGTGGAACCATTGGTATCTACGCAACTCTTGAAGGCGGGCAAAAGTAGCCGTCATCGCTCCGCGTGACGAGCCTTGCGGTTTCGGCGGCACTGATTTCAGACGCTCGTTCTCAGAAGGCTCATCACGCGGAGCGATGATGGCTACTTTGCGTAGATACCAGCGATTTGGAACACGCTCCTCTCTGGGGGCGGCGAAGCGCCGATCCCAGCCACACAACACACATTTCGGGGAGTTGTTTCGCAGGCAATTCTGAGCAGGCGAGCCGCCTGCTCTACGTGTCAGTTCGCCTTCGCGGACTCGTACAATTTCAAGGCTTCTTCGACGAGGCCGAGCGTTTCATCCAGTTCGGGGCGGAACAGATCGCCGATCAAGAGATCGGTGATGTCTCCTTTGCGATGGGGATGAGCCGCGACGAACCTGCCGAAGCTAAATCCCGAGTAGTACGCGCAGACGAGCGATCGCATCCGGTCCATCCCGCGCACGTAGTCCGCTTCCCACGCACCGAGCTGCGCGACGGAAGTGTCTCCCTTGGCGAGACCCTCGCACACGGCATCGGCGGCCAGCTCGCCCGACTTCAGCGCGAGCAGCACTCCCGAAGAATAGAGCGGGTCGAGGAATCCGAACGCATCGCCGACCAGCACCCAGCCATTGCCTGCTGCTCGCGTTGACCGGTACGAATACTCTTTCGCTGCCCGGTAGATGTCGGCTCGCTTGCCGATCTCGATCCGCTGTTTGACCGCCGGGCACTTGGTGACTTCTTCGTGATAGAGCTTCTCGAAATCTTTCGTGTCGCGATTCTTGAAGAGGTACTCGTACCCCGCTACGACGCCAACGCTGACGATGTTGTCGTGGAGCGGGATGTACCAGAACCAGCCGGTCTTATCTTGGTTCTGCAACACGATCGTCGCTCCCTCGTCTTTGGCCGTGTCTCGATAGGCTCCCTCCCAGTAAGTCCAGACGGCGGCCTTCTTCAGCACGGGATCCCACTCGCGTAGTCCGAGCTTGCCCATGATGAGCGAACTCTGCCCGCTGGCATCGACGATCACGTCAGCCCGCTCGATCCGCTCACCGCTGCCGTCTTCGTTCTGCACTCGCACGCCGACCGCGCGGTCGCCCTCGAATAGGACTTCCAGCACGCGGACACCCTGCTGCACATCAACGCCGTGTTCGGCCGCGTTCTCGATCATTTTCTGATCGAACTCACTTCGTCGGACCTGCCATGTCTGCGAACACTCGTGTGGCCGGTTGTCCCAGAAGTAGAACGGCTCCGAGAGACGACCGCTCGCACCGACGAATTGCACGCTGTACTTCTGGATGAAGTGGCTCCCCTTCATCTTGTCGAGCATGTTCAGTCTCTTTAGCGTCCAATATGTCTGTGGAATGAGCGACTCACCGATGTGGAAACGCGGGAACTTCTCGCGTTCAAACAACCGGACGCGATGTCCCTTCTGAGCGATCAACGTGGCGGCTGTCGATCCGGACGGCCCGCCGCCAATGACGATCACGTGGGGTTGAGTGGACTGAACCATGAGCGTGTCTCCTGTGATGTGCCAAGTATTTGAGGGTGATTGCGGTTGGAGCAAGAATCAGTCGCGCGGCGGTTTGTGCCAGCGTCCGCCGGGTTCTTCGTGAGGGTCGCGGGCCGCTTGCAGGAGTTCGATCAACTGCTTCAGTTCGCGAGAGGTCAGATGTCCGAGTTGCCGTTTGTGACCCTCGCGCACCAGTCCGGACAATTCTTCCAACAAGCTGAGTCCTGCGGGTGAAATCCCCACTTCAACGACGCGGCGGTTCTCGGGTTTTCGCTCGCGATGAACCAGCTTTCGCTCCTCAAGTCGATCCAGCATCCGAGTCATGTCGGGCGCACGTGAAATCAATTTCGTACCGAGTGCCAACGTCGGTAGCGTGCCGGGCTGAGCCGCCTCCAGCAGTCTCAAGGCGTTGTATTGCTGGGCGGACAAATCGAAGCGAACGAACAATTCGTCCTCAACGACCTTGAGCCGATCGTACGTCCGCCAAATATTGAGATACGCCTCCTGAAAGAGCGAATCGAAGCGAGGCTTCCGATCAGTGCGTGGCGAGGCAGTTGTCATGGGGCAGGACTCTATCGGCACTCCCCCACGATCGTCAACACAATAGTTGTTGAAACGTGTATCGTCCGGACGGCATTCCCACCTTCAGGTAAAACGACCAGCCAGCGGGGTGCCTGCGCGTGTCAGCACTGCGCCGTCGGTTTCGCCGTGATGTCCGTTGTGGTTCACGGCCGACGCGAGAACGGCGACGCATCCTGCCGCTTGACCGCGTCGTTGCTCGGGGGATACACACCTTGAGTCATCTGACCGACCGAACAGACACACAGCTTGAGGACAGACCGATGAGTGCCGAAGCCCGCGTTGCCGAGTTGAACCTCGAATTCCCACCCGCTCCGAAACCGGGCGGCGTCTATCACCCCGTCGTGATCGTCGGCGATTTGGTGCATGTCTCGGGCCACGGGCCGATGCGCACCGATGGCACGATGATTACCGGCAAAGTGGGAGCCACGATGAACGAGGCCGATGCGTACTTGGCCGCCCGGCAGGTCGGACTGACCATGCTGGCGACGCTGCGGCGGGAACTGGGCAGCCTCAATCGAATTGAACGCTTGGTGAAGACGCTCGGGATGGTCAACGCCACGCCCGAGTTCGGTCAACACCCGCAAGTCATCAACGGTTTCAGCAACCTGATGGTCGAAATCTGGGGCGACGTGAACGGCAAAGGGGCACGCAGCGCCGTTGGCATGGGTTCGCTTCCCAGCAGCATCGCGGTGGAGGTCGAAGCGGTGTTCCAGTTGAAGCCGCAGTGAGCGGGAAGCTCACGGAGAAGTTAGGAGTCACTCGCCGTTCCAACACTCGACCGCGTGGCATCGTAATGGTCGCCGTGACGGACGGGGTTGCCTAGTCTCGTATAATTCAGGTGATCGGCGTCCGGTAGTTCCTTGTGGAAGAGCAAAGGAGATTGTGATGGCAATGAACGGTCATTGGCGGCAGAATGTGTTGGTGATTTTGGCGGGAAGTGCGCTGGTGGTCAGCGCGGTGAGTTGGACTCAACGGCACGAGGCAGTCGCCGTTCCGCCGCTGCCCAACGCGCAAGACTTGTCCGTCGCGTTTCGTTCGGCGGCGGCGGAGACATTGCCGAGCATCGTCTCCATCCAGACGACGATCAAACCGAAGTCGGCTCCAGGACGCGGCCAAGCGTTGCTCGACGATGAGATTCCGGCTCCATTGCGGCAGTTCTTTCAGAACGATCCGCGCATGGAAGAGTTGTTTAAGAACAAAGGGCGTCCTCGCACGGTCCCGCAGCAGCATGGCATGGGGTCGGGGTTCATCATTGATGACTCGGGAGTCATTCTCACCAACAGCCACGTCGTGAAGGGGGCCGATGAAGTTAAAGTGACGCTGAACGATGGGCGCGAGTTCATCGCCAGGGACGTGAAGACCGATCCGCGCACCGACGTGGCGATCGTGCGGATCGATGCCAGCGATTTGAAGGCGATCAAACTGGGTGACAGCCACGCGATGCAGGTTGGCGATTGGGTGTTGGCGATCGGCAGTCCGTTCGGGTTGGACATGTCCGTGACGGCGGGAATCATCAGCGCGAAGGGCCGCAACAACAAGATCACCGATCGCGCCGACTTCTTGCAGACGGACGCGGCGATCAACCCCGGCAACAGCGGTGGGCCGCTCATCAATCTGCGGGGCGAAGTCATCGGGATCAACACGGCGATCGCTACGGAAAGCGGCGGCTACGACGGGATCGGGTTCGCCATCCCGACTCACATCGCGGGCTGGGTTAGCCAGCAGTTGATGACGGCGGGCGAGGTCAAACGCGGCTACATTGGCACGCAAATTCAACCGGTCGATGCGAACATCGCCAAGCAGTTCAACGTCAAGGTGCGCGAAGGGGCGCTGGTCCGGTTGGTCATGCCGGAATCACCTGCCGAAAAAGCGGGGGTCGAGCCAGGCGATGTGATTCTCAAACTGAACGGCCAAGGAATCTCCGATCCCGCCAGCTTGCAGGGTGCCGTCGAACAACTGAGCGTCGGCAAGAGCTACCCGTTGGAAATTATCCGCGACGGCAAACGACAGACGCTGACGACGACGATCGAAGCGATGCCGAAGAGTTTTGCCGCGGCCGAGATTGGCGATGAGACCGCCGCACCGAATGATTCGAAGTTCGACAAGCTCGGGTTGGATGTCCGCACGCTGACGAAGGATCTTGCCAAACGACTCGGCACGACGGCAACGAGCGGCGTGGTGATCGCGGATGTGGATGAAAGAAGCCAGGCGGCGTTGTCGGGTTTGAAGAGCGGTGATCTCATTGAGAAAGTCGGCGGACAAGCGATCACGACGGTGGAGGAGTATGAGAAAATGAAAACTCAGTCATCGAAAACCGACGGGTTGGTGTTGCACATTCGCTCGACGAATGGAAAGAAGTTCTTCGTCGTGTTGAAGGTCGAGTAAATATTGGTCGGCTGCGAAGTACAACGACCGATGGTCATCAACGGCCATCGGTCGAGGTATCTCCATTGGACGCATACAACCAAACGTCTACTTCCGCTCCTGGCGGATAGCCTTCGCTGTCGGCGGGAACGACAACGAAGCCGTCGGCGCGGGTGGTGGAACTCAGGACCGATGCGCCGCTGATGGCCAAAGGTTCCGCTTCGTTTCCTCGAACCAGCACACGCGCGTAGTCCACGCGGCCGACGGTCGAAACGAGCTTGCGAGTGAGCGGGACGCGGACAAGACGATACGGCCATTCTTTTGATCGGCCACCGAGTGCGCGGATGGCGCGCCCGGCGAAGAAGTCGTACGCGCACAGGCACGACACCGGGTTGCCCGGCAGAAGAAAGACCATTCGTACGCCGAGTCGCCCCATGCCAGTCGGGCTACTCGGGCGCATTGCGATGCCATGGACTGCCAACTCACCTTCATCAGCGAGCAGCCTCGGCACATGATCTTCCTGTCCGACGCTCGAACCGCCCGAGACCAGCACGACATCGGCCGGTGCGTGCAGTGCGTCGCGAATCGCGGACGGGTTGTCGAGGAGGATGTCGGACAAGATTGGCTCGCCGCCGTCACGCGCGACCAGTGCGGCGAGCATCGGGCCATTGGCATCGGCAATCCGATGCCCAACGGGCGGAGTCCCCGCCGGAAGGAGTTCGTTGCCGGTGATGAGGATTCTCACGTGCGGCCGTCGGATCACAGGGACTCGACCGCAACCGATCGACGACAAAACGCCAACGTCTTGCGGACGCAGCCGTCTCCCCGCTGGTTGCACTGTGTCGCCTAATCGAATGTCCTCGCCCACCTGTCCGACATGCTTGCCGGGCGAGACTGCGCCTTGAACGAGAGCGCTTTCGCCGTCGAGTTCCGTGTCTTCAACCGGCACCACGGCATCCGCTCCGGCTGGCAATGGCGCACCCGTCATGATGCGAACGGCCTCACCGCAACCAACCGCTGTCGGAAACGGGACGCCGGGCAGACAGGTACCGAGGATGTGAAGCGCGATCGGGTTGTACGCGGTCGCTCCGTGAGTCTCTTCGGCATGAACGGCGAAACCGTCCATCATCGACCGCGCAAAACTCGGAACATTCACGCCGCTGATCACATCCCACGCAAGAACTCGCCCGCTGGCCGCAAACAAATCGACCTCATCGGTGGCGAGGTTTTGAATGTCCGGCAGTACCGAATCAATCCAAGCGATTGCCGCTTCGACCGTGGTTCGCGAGGCGAACCCGCGCATGCGGACATCGGCGTTCGGGTGATCGGACATCGCGAACCTATCGAGGGAGTAAGGAACTGGTTGGAAATAACGTCCCGACATTCGTAGTCCGGACTACGTCACCACGAATCGGGAAGTTATTTCGGACCAGTTCCTAGAGGGCATTTCAAAACCTGTTTTTGCCTCGAAAAACTAGCCCGACGCGCAAGCGAGGGCTTCACCGTCATCGAATGTTCAGCCCTCGCTTGCGCGTCGGGCTAGTTTTGGAATGCCCTCTAGGCGAGCCGTGTGCCTTAAGGCCACGGGTTTCTTGCGATGAAGAAACCGCGGCTCGCCCGCTTTTGTCGGTAAAGTCTCTGTCCGTCACGCGAGCGGCGCGTTGGATGGCTGTTCATCGCGTGACAGGCTGATGACGATCCCCAGCGCGAGCAGGCTCATCACGAGATTACTGCCGCCGGCACTAATCAGCGGGTGCGAGATCCCCTTGGGAGGGACCATCGCCGTGACCACCGCGACATTGAGCATGGCTTGCCCGAAGATTTGAGTCAGCAGTGTGAAACCCGCGACGAACGAGAAGCTGCTCGGTTCGAGACGACTCAACATGCGCAGCCCCGTCAGGTACAAGCCGCACCACAGCGCGAGCAGACTTACTGTTCCGAGCAGCCCAAGCTCTTCGCCAATCACCGCGAACACGAAGTCGGTGTTGGCTTCGGGGAGGAAGCTCAACTTCTGCCAACCACGTCCCAATCCGACACCCAACAACCCACCCGAGCCGAGTGACACGAGCGACTGCTTGAGTTGATACGGTGCGGCGTCGAAGTCGGCCCACGTTTCGAGAAAGCCCGCAATGCGACGCTGTTGATACGGCTTCATCACCAGCAGAAATAGCGACGCCGGGACCGCCGCCAACGTCCCGATCACGAAGTTCTTCATCGGCCAGCCCCCCGCGAACAGGACCAGACCCGCTCCCGCGATCAGGAACAGGGCCGTTCCCAAATCAGGTTCGATCAGCACCAATGGGACCATCAACGCGACGGGGATGAAGAACGGAAGCGTTCCCGACAGCAGTCGATTCAGTTGCGAACGGTTTCGCTCCAACACCCAACACAGCATCAGCGGCAGCGCGACTTTTGCCAGCTCGGAGGGTTGAGCCGACACGCCCGACAATCGGATCCAACGCTGCGCCCCTTTCACTCGCACGCCAATACCGGGGACCAGCACCAACACGAGCAACAGGAGACTCAACGCGAACAACCACGGTGCGATCCGCTTCCAGAACTCGGGCGGTCGCGACGCAGCGACAACGGCGACGAGCAAGCCCATCACGAGAAACGTCAGATGGCGTGCGAGATGAACCTGTTCAAACTCAGTCGGCCACGACGTGACGCTGGCGCTGTGAACCATCAGCAGGCCAAAGCCCACCAACAGCAGCGTCAACGACACGAAGAGTTGCCGGTGAAAGTCCATCTCAACTCCACCCAATCCGAACGTGAGCCAACACCAGTGAACTAAGGAACGCGGTCGCAATCACTTCCCGATCAGCCTGCTTCACCTCGGAAAGTGATTCCTTTGCGGGTCTACTGAGATTAAGCCAACACGACGCCCGTCAGGCGCTCCAGCGCCCCATCGGCCGCGCCGCGCCGACACTTTGAGCGAACTCGCGCGTTCGACGAACTCGACACCAGACTTCATCTGCGAAACGGATCGTGCCGGTTGTGACGGACGGCTGACGCCCTGGCGCAGCCTCACTCAGTCGATACCGTTCAAAACAGCCCGTCGGTACACTCTCGTCCCGCCAGCGAGTTCCCGTTTTGGGGGCGGCTTGGGGCTGGAAAGTCGCGACAGAAAAGCAGGAGAGGGAGCGGATGCGCAAGGCCGAGATTCGTCGAGAAGACCTGAAGCCGGGTGAGGTTCTTTGCAGCTACTGCACGGCCCGGTGCTGTCGATATTTCGCACTCCCCATCGACAAGCCGAAAACGTGGGAGGATTTCGACCACATGCGCTGGTACATCATGCACGGCACGACCTCGATCTTCGTCGATGACGACGTGTGGTTCTTGTGTGTTCACGGTGACTGCCGCCACTTGCAGCCCGACAACATGTGCGGCATCTATCACACGCGCCCGCAAATCTGCCGCGACTACTCGACCGACAATTGCGAGTACGGCAATACCGGCTGCTACGACAAGTTCTTCGAGGCTCCCGAACAACTTTGGGAATACGCCGAAGCGGTTCTGCCGCCGAAGCCGCAGCCAAGAAAGAAGCGCGGCGAAGTGAACCTGCCGAGCCTGCCGATCCTCGGCTAGGGCTGGTGGTTGAAGGTTGAGCGGCAGAGAAGAGCCGTTGGCCGTGCGTCGCGCTCGTTCGATCAGATCACCGCGAAGATGCAAAGTGAAGCCCCCTCACCCTAACCCTCTCCCCGCAAAGCCGGGGCGAGGGGACAACGGCAAGACCCTGCGATCCCCGACTCCCTCGACCTGTCCCTCAATCCTCAACGATAGACCCTCAACCTCCCGTGACATCACCACTCATCACTCCGCGAACGCTCAAAGGCTTCCGCGATTATCTGCCCGAAACCATGCTCGTGCGCGAGCGGCTGATGGAGACCGCACGGCGCGTTTTCCGCAGCTATGGCTTCAGTCCGATCGACACGCCCGCCTTGGAGTACGCCGAAATTTTGACCGGCAAAGGGGGCGAGGAATCCGACAAGCAGCTCTTCCAATTCAAGGACAGCGGCGATCGCGATGTGGCGATGCGGTTCGATCTGACAGTGCCGCTCGCCCGCTTCACGGCGCAGCACCTGGCTGAGATCGGGACACCATTCAAACGCTATCACATTGCGCCGGTCTGGCGTGGTGAGAACACCCAACGTGGACGGTATCGCGAATTCGTGCAGTGTGACTTTGACACCATCGGCACCGACGCCAATGCCTCCGACATCGAGACGCTGCTCGTCATTCATGATTTGCTCGTGGCGCTCGGCTTCGAGCGATTCACGATTCGAGTCAACAACCGCCTGATCTTGAACGGCGTACTCAGTCAGCTCGGTCTGCAAGACAAGACCGTCGGCGTGCTCCGTTCGCTCGACAAGCTGGCCAAGATCGGGGCCGACGCCGTGGTGGCTGAAATGGTCGAGCGAGTCGGCGCGACGGAGGCTCAAGCTCGGCAAGTTCTCGACACTGCAAAGATCGTTGAGCGAATCGGCTCGCCAAACCCACATGCGACGCTTGACCATCTGGGGGGGTTGCTGTCTTCAAATGAAACCGGGATGCTCGGCGTGAGTCGTCTGCGCGAACTCTTCACCGCCGCGACGACCGCTGGCATTCCGATGGAGCGTGTCGAGTTGGATGTCTCCATCGCGCGAGGCCTCGACTACTACACCGGCACGATCTTCGAGACGTTTCTCGGTGACTTGCCGACGATTGGCAGCGTCTGTTCGGGCGGAAGGTACGACAACCTCGCGGGTCTCTTCACCAAGGAGCGACTGCCGGGCGTGGGAGCCAGTCTCGGTTTGGACCGCCTACTCGCGGCGATGGAAGAACTGAAACTGATCGGCACGCAGGCGACACCCGCGCCGGTCCTCGTCACACAGTTCGATGCCGCGCGGCTCGGAGACTATCTCCGCATCGGTCGGATGCTGCGGGCTGACGGGATCAATGTCGAGGTCTATCCCGAGGCGACGAAGCTCGGCAAGCAACTCAAGTACGCCGATCGCAAAGGATTCGCCCTCGCCTTGATCGCCGGTTCGGATGAGTTCGCTCAAGGTCTCTGGCAGGTGAAAAATTTGAAGTCCGGCGCGGCGGAGAAGGTCGAAGAGAGCCGCTTGTCGCAGACGATTCGCGATGCGTTGAACGCGGGCTGAGCCGCGATGGAATCGTTTTCACGGAACCGTTTTGCGAGTCCGCTTCTCAACCCGGCTGTTGGGCGAGCATTTCCATTTTCTCGCCGGTCAGTGGATTCAGTCGTTCGATCTCGATGATCTTCCACTGGTCCTTTTCCCGCTGGAACGTCAACACGATTCGAGCCGGTTGATGTCCGACGCTGCCGTGGCCTGTGATGTTGAGCGTCGCATTGGCCCGAAAGTGAACTCGACCACGTGTGTTCTGGTTCGTGATCGATGTTTGAAAGTCGGTGAGCCGGGGGCCGTCGGTGATTTCGATGAGCGTCATCGCTCCCATCATCAGCAGCTTTAGCTGCGGTGCGGCGTCCGAGATGTAGCTGAGGGTCGCTTGTCGCTTGTGGCGGAAGTCATCGCACAGCGAGATAACGATCTGCTGGAGCTTCTCCCCCTCCGTGACGATGGCTCGTTCGAGGAAATAGAACCCAACACACGCGATCAGACAGATGGCCGCGGCGACGAGATACCGGCCGCGGCGGTTCGAGTTCCACACGGCCAAAAGAACCAGCCCGCTCAGCCCCGCAATGAACATCGGCGGCCAAGCATTTTCAGTGAGCCACATGAGGGTGATCTCCCGGTACGGTGTCTGACACGGGCCTGCAACCCTCAGTTCGCCGACGCCGCACCATGACGAGCCAGCACCGTGATGAATTTCTGCATCACCGGCCGTCCACCGGTTGTGATGACCAGTTTGTAATCCCCTGGCGTCATCGTGTCGGTGATCGGGCAGGTGAAGTTTGAGCGGAACATCTCGCGCGTGGCGACTGTTTCCAGTCGATTGATGATCCGGTGTTCGGAGTCCTGGATCTGGCAACCAATGTAGAGGTCATCATGCGGCGGGATGAGATTGCACTGCGCGACCAGTGTCTCGCCCTGCCGGAATTCGCGTCGTCGGTCGGCCAGTTGATCCCCCACGAGGATCGTTCCCGTATCGACGGCAAAGAACATGTCCGATTCACGCTGTGGCTCGGTGGGAGCGAGAATCTTTTCCACGAGCGTTGGATCGGCCAACGTCAGCGAGTGCGGCCCTTCCGAGCGACGCAGACCGAACGGATCGCGCCAATGTTCCAGTTCGATGTTCGCCACGGAGAACATCACCAATCCGAAGACAAACGCAGCGCGAGACGACGTTTGCCAACCGACCGGATCGCCCAGCCATTCGCGCATCGTGGTGACTCGCTGAACCAGCGGCTTCGTCCATGAAAGGCCACGCAATTGACGGCGACACCACGCCGAACAGGTCTGCACATCGTCCTCGTCAATGAACGCGAAGTACGCCATGAAGCAGACCATCGGGAACATCAGCAGGCCGAGAGTCAACATCGTCATGACGTGGAACAGGATTCCCATCGGCAGCACGAACATTCGCCACAGGCTTTTCCACGAGAGGAAAATGAACGTCACTTCCCAGACGATCGACACGTAGGCCATCGCGACCAACAGGATCGGGTACAGGCTGAGCAACTCTCCCAGCGGGTGCTGAAAATTGAGATGCGTCTGCATCCAATACTGCAACTGGTCGCCGGTGAAGAATGTCGGCGTGTGCATCTTGGTGATCGCCGCACCGAAGTAGACGCTGCCGATGTGCAACTGCATCAGGCGACGCGGCCATGCCGGGAAGCGGGTTCGTACAAGAGACGGTTCGCCCGGCCAGTGTGATCGTTTCCGCCCGGCCAGCCACGCATCGACCGACCACAGGCTGCCGCATTCGGACAGGGCGAGCAGGAACAGCATGTGAGTCGCGATGACCGTGTACTTCGTCATCGTGCTGATGCAGTCCAACAGGCAGAAGTACGTGAACAATACGTTCGCGATGATGAGCGACGTTCTCGTACACCAGCCGACCGAGACGCACAAGAACGCGAGAACCATCGCCGAATACAGCCCGACCGCGATCGAACCGGAGAACTCGGGCAACAACTCGAAGTAGCCGTAACCCACGGCCAGAGGTGCCGTCGCCCCGTCGGTCGAGAAGACTTCTCGCACTGCCGACCAGCGGGGAAAGATCATTCCCATCAGCACGAGTGGCAGCAGAATGCGGCACAACGCCAATCCATAGGGGACTTCTTCGTCGAAGAAGAACCGATGAACTCGCGTGCTGAACGATTCCGTCTCGTGTCTCACAGTGGAGCCTCCCTGCAGCAGTATGAATAGTGGTCGCGTCGTGATGTGCTGGAGAGCGCGACGTCAGTTCGCACTCGGTGAACCCCACGCGGTCTCGGCCCCCATGTAGGTACTGTTGCCGCCACCCGAGGCCGCAGTGCGATGAATCGGGCTGATGGCGAAGAACGGCTTTCCTCGCTGAGTGTCGGCCTGCAAGCGCGGATTGTTGGCGATGGTTTTCGTGTAGAGATACGACAGGTAATTAGGGCGGTGACTGAGAATCGTTCCCTCGCCGTCCATCGTCGTCCTGACCCAAAAGTAGCTCTTCGGATCCTTCGGCTCGTCGAACCGCAGGTCCCAGAGTGACTCGGACAGATTGAACTTCTTCGGCCAGACTTCTTCCGCGACGATGATTCGCAGGATCGGTTCGTGGTCGGTGTTCTTCAGCGAATGCATCGCAATTTTGTGCAGCCCGTTGCCGAGAATGTCGTACTGAGCACGCGACAGATCACCATACGGCTTGAATGTACTCCACGGACCTTGTGAGACATCGTAGTACGTGCCGCTTTCGCCCTCGGCGACGACGTGATAGCGGATCTCATGAGCCGCCCAGCCGCAAAACATGTCCCACACGAAGTAGTACATGGCCGGGTGCGAGGTTGTTCCGAAGTTCATCGCGTGAGCGGCGATCCCGATAAAACTCATACTCAGATACAGGCCGATGGTCAGTTTGGCGAACCAGTTTTTCATCGGCATCTCTCTTGAAAATCACTGCGAGCCGCTTCTCCTTCATGGAGAAGCCCGATCCACCCGCCAGCGGGTCGGGAGCTTAGTCATCCCCTCAGATGGGTCAAGACCGAAGTCGGCGCGCGCTGCGTGCAATTCCCTCAACCTGAACTTGGGGGCTGTGCATCTACTACGCCCGAGTTTGGCTGTAGGGTGCGTGGAGTCTTCGGAACGCACCGTGACGATCGTCCCGTCGCTGACGGTGGCCTTGTCGCTCCGCCGATGGGACCGCTTGTCAGCGGAGCGACAAGGCCACGGTAACAGCAGGTGCGTTCCGAAGACTCCACGCACCCTACGTGTTCCAGCACTCCCTAAAACTCTCGGACGTTACGTGAATGCACAGTAACCTGGCTCACCGCCTCCCCGTCACTTTCAAAGCTGGATTGCTGTCGGAGCAACTTCCAATAAGATGTGCCAGATGTGTTTCGTCGATCTGCTTTCGATCATCGAGACCAAGCTGCCCATTAACGTCATTGATTCAGAATGACAGACAGAGACTTACCCCCATGACTCAAACGCGACTCTTGATTTCAATTGCCTTGGCTCTGGCATCCGCTGCTGCGTCGATGCCGTCGAGAGTTGAAGCTCAACTGAGCGTTAGTCCCGTGTCGATCCAACTCGATCGGCCCGAGGGGAGTCAGCAGTTGTTGGTGACGAACCGAATCGGGGAGTTGTCGCGGGACATCTCGCGCGAGGCGACGTATGAGGTGCGACCACCCGCCATCGTAACGATCAGTCCGGACGGACTGGTTCATCCGGTCAGTGAGGGGGCCTCGCGAATTGTCGTTCGATTGGGAACGGTCGAGCTGGAAGTTCCCGTCACCGTGACCGGCCTTCAACAACCGGCTCCCGTGTCGTTCATTCACGAGGTGCAGCCGATCCTGACGAAGGCTCGTTGCAATTCGGGAGGCTGTCACGGGAAGGCTGAAGGACAGAACGGCTTCAAACTCAGTTTGCTTGGGTTTGATGAAGCGTTCGATCATGACTCGCTGGTGAAGGAAGGGAAGGGGCGGCGTGTCGCCGTGACTGCTCCCGAACAAAGTCTCCTGTTGCGAAAGGGGGCTGCAGCCGTTCCGCACGGCGGTGGGCAGAAGATCGTGATGGACAGCCCGCAATATCAGCGACTTCTCAGATGGATCTCGGCTGGCGCACCGCTGCACATCACCGACGAACGGCGCGTCATCGGGATTGAAGTTGAGCCAGCTCAAATCGTTCTCGCCGCGAATGGCTCTCAACAGTTGCGAGTGACGGCAATCGACGATGCGGGCGGAAGACGCTGCGCGACGATTGAGTCTGACTATCTCTCGAACGCGGCCCACATCTGCGACGCCAACTCGCGCGGATTGTTGCAGGCGAGTGACATTCCCGGTGAAGCGGCGGTCCTTGTGAGATACCTCGGTCACGTCGCCATTTGTCGAGTCGTGTTACCACGCCCCGGCAGCACGTTCGCGCGACCTCCCGAAGCAAACTTCATCGACACGCACGTCTGGGACAAACTGACGCGACTCGGCATCCCGCCGAGTGAACTCATCGACGACGCGACGTTCCTGCGCCGCGCGTTTCTCGACGTGATCGGCACGTTGCCGACTTCCGCCGAAGCACGCCGATTCTTGAACGACTCGGCGGCGGACAAGCGTGCCAAGCTGGTCGAGGCGCTGCTCGAACGCCCCGAGTACTCCGACTATTGGGCGATGAAATGGTCCGACCTGCTCAAGGCGGACAAGCTCAAAATTACGCCGCAAGGAACGGTCGGGCTGACACGCTGGTTGCGAAAACAGTTCCAAACGAACCGTCCTTACGACGAGTTCGTCCGGGAGATTCTCACAATTCAAGGAGCCGTGCAGAGCGAAAGCCCCGCCGCGTTCTTCAAGACGCTCGACCAGCCGGAAGTGACCAGCCGCGCGGTGAGCCAGTTGTTTCTCGGCGTGCGGATCGAGTGTGCTCAATGCCATCATCACCCGAGCGAACGCTGGAGCCAGAACGACTACGCGGGACTCGCGGGCTTCTTTACGGGGACGGCTCTCAAACGCTTGCCCGATGGAACGGAAGCGGTCGTCGCGCGGGTCGGCACCGATGCCAAGCATCCTCGCACCGGTGAACCGATCCCCGCTCAGGCGCTCGGTGCGAAGCCCGCCGACTTCACGAATGTGACCGATCGCCGACAGGTTCTCGCGGCGTGGCTGACTCAACCGGACAACCCGTTTTTTGCGAAGGCGATCGCCAACCGAACTTGGTCTCACTACTTCGGTCGTGGACTGGTCGATCCCATCGACGACATGCGTGCCACCAACCCAGCCACGAATGAACCGTTGCTCGCCGCGCTGGAGTCGCATCTCAAAGAAACACGCTTCGATCTGAAAGCTTTTACACGCACGTTGCTCGCGTCACGCGCCTATCAACTCGGCCCGGCGACAGAAGCAAACCGTGATGACCGGCAACATTTCTCACATGCGCGGCCGAAGGCGATGCCCGCCGAAGTGCTGCTCGACGCCATCTGCCAAACGACCGGCGTCCCCGAAAAATTCAACGGCTGGCCGGAAGGAGTCCGGTCGATCCAAGTGTGGGACAACCGCATGCCCTCGTATTTCTTCCGCATCTTCGGGCGGCCTGTGCGTGCGACCGTCTGTGAATGCGAACGAAGCAACGAGCCGAGCATCTCGCAGGCGCTGCATCTGCTGAACTCTCCCGAAGTGAATGCAAAACTCAGCCACCGACACGGGTTGGCTCGCAAGTGGGCGTTGTCGGCGAAGTCGAATGCGGAAGTGATCGAAGAGGTTTATCTGAACACGCTGACGCGATTTCCCAAACCTGACGAACTCGCCCTGATGCAGTCCGCGTTTGAAGTCACCAACACCGACCGCCAGCAAGCCATTGAAGATCTGCTCTGGGCCGTGATGAACACGAAAGAGTTTTTGTACAACCACTGAATTCGATGGCCACGGCTATTCGTAGGGTGGGCATCGCCCACCACAACTGTGTGCGGATTTGGTGGGCAATGCCCACCCTACAATTCCTCCAATTTAACGGAGATACGCTGATGCTCGACTTTCAATTTGGTTCCCGCAGTTATCGCCGTTGTGACGGACTGACTCGCCGCCAGACGCTGCATCTGGGAGCGACTTCACTCTTCGCGGGACTCACGCTGCCGAAGCTGTTGCGCGCGGAAGAGGCCAATCGCAGCGAGGGCGGACGTGACGCGAAGGCCAAATCGTGCCTCTTCATCTTCTTGGAAGGCGGTCCGCCGCAGCAGGACATGTGGGATCCGAAGCCCGATGCGCCCGCTGAGATTCGCGGCCCGTTTCAGCCGATCAGCACCGCGCTGCCGGGCGTGATCTTCACCGAGCATTGCCAGAACTGTGCGAAGATCGCCAATAAGTTTTCGGTCGTGCGGAGCCACAGTCATACCGACAACGGGCACTCGACCGGATATCACTACGTCATGACCGGCCGCCGGCCCACGTTTGCCGACGGTGAGTACCCGCTCCCCACCAATGAGCTGTTCCCGTCACTCGGCTCGATCGTCGCGCGAGAACTCGGCACACCAACCCGCAGCGTGAACGAGGCCGCCTCCCATCACGGAGCCGTCCCGCCGTACATCAACCTGCCGCATCCGATGTCGGCCGGAGGCCCCGGGTTTTTCGGGGCCGAGTACGCGCCGTTCATCATTGAAGCGGACCCGAGCCAGCCCGACTTTGAAGTGCGCGACCTCGGCCAAGTGGACGGCATTTCGCGCCAGCGTGCGGAACTTCGTCAGCGATTGCTCTCAGGTTTGGAGGGAACTCGGCCACGCACCGGCCGCGCGGCGGCAATGAGTACTTACTACGAGAAGGCTCGCGACCTCATCACGTCCCCGGCGGCACGGAAGGCGTTTCACATTCAGTCCGAATCCGCCGCCGTGCGCGAGTCCTACGGCATGACTCAGATCGGCCAGAGTGCGCTGCTCGGCCGCCGATTGATTGAAGCAGGGTGCCGTTTTGTCGGCGTGGACGCTCCCGGTTGGGATGTCCATTTCAACTGTTTTCCCAGCTTGGCGGGTGATTTGATTCCGCCTGCTGACAAAGCCTTCGCGGCGCTCATCACCGATCTCGAACAACGCGGTCTGCTCGACAGCACGCTGGTCGTGATGATGGGCGAGATGGGCCGCACACCGCGCATCAACGCTCAGGCCGGACGCGATCACTGGTCGATGGCGCAGTGCATTCTCTTCGCGGGTGGCGGAGTGAAGCCGGGCCAGATCATCGGTTCCACCGATCACCAAGCCGCTTATCCGACGAGCGATCCCGTCAGCGTGAGCGATCTCCTGCGCACGATTCACACGTTGCTGGGAATCGACGCCGACAAAGAGTACCCCGATCCACTCGGCCGTCCCGTTCCGCTCGTGAACGGCGGCAAGGTCATCCCCGGTTTGCTCGTGTGAGCCGAGTGGCAGGCACTGATTGCCCAAAGTAGTCGCGGCACTCTCCGGCACATCCGTTTTCGTTTCGGACTGCGCATAATTGCCTCGGAAATGTCACTTCGGCACACAGTCGCTTTGAAAGGAACTTTGTTCCGCCGAACGGCGTCTGTAGCCGCGCTCTCTGCACCAGTGGGCTTCGCTATACTTGGCCCACGGTTCGGACGGCCGACATTTCTCTTCGCTCAAGGAACGGGTTCGCATCATGCGGAAGTTGACGCTTACCATCAGTGCCGTGTCGCTCTGTGTCGCCTCGTGGTGGTTGGTGGCCGAGGAAGCGGGGAAGACCGTGAATCGAGACGCCCTCCAAAAGCAGTTCCAAGCGGGCAACTTCAAGGACGCCTATGAAGGGTCTCGCAAGCTGGCCCTCGATCCAAAGACGGACGCCAAGGCGGTTGCGAGCGATCTTCAGAGAGCCGTCCAGTCGCTGCAACAGCTTGGACGCGTGGAAGAGACGGACGAACTGATTGAAGCATCCGTCAAGGCTCATCCGCAAAACTGGCGGCTGCTACATGGGGCGGCTCAGATGTACACGCAGTTCGTCGATCACGGCGGCTTCCTCATCGCGGGGAAGTTCCAACGCGGGTCGCATCGGGGTGGCGGGCAGTACATGTCGTCACAGGAACGGGACCGAGTTCGTTCGATGCAGTTGCTTCAGCAGGCGATCCCGCTCGCAATGAAGGACGACGCGAAGGGTGAGGTCGCTCAATTCTTTCTCGAATTCGCGCAGCAGCTCGGTGCCATTGAAGCGTGGAGACTCCAAGCACTGACCGACCTGACGACGTTGCCCGACTATGAGGAAGGGAATCAATGGGGCTGGCACGGTCGCGGATTTGGCGGGATGCACGGCGGAGGCGACACGAAGGGGGCACCGGTTGATGCGGAAGGGAATCCGGTGTTTCATCGCGTTCCCAAATCGTGGGACGACGCGATCTCAGACGGCGGACGCTGGAGATGGATGCTGACGCAGGCGGTTGAATTCGACAACGGCCTCCGCAACGAGGTTGATTACATCTTCGCAGAGTTCCTGCACGGCCAGTTTGGCGTGCAGACGATGGCGTGGTTGCGAGGCGGCTCGGGAAGCGATGACGACAAGGATGAAAGCGGCCCGTTCGCCGTTCACACTCTCGGTGACGATGAGACCATCGCGAAACTCGCCACCGGCGTGAAGCGGCTCAAGCTGCTCGATGAATTCAATGCGCTGAAGCTCTTCCGCGAACTGTTCGAGCGATCAAAGGACGAACACTCCCAAGCGGCGGGTGATCAGGTCGCGCAGATTTACGAAGACCGCCGCCAGTACGTGAAGGCGGGCGTCGCGTGGAAGGCCGCGCTGGTCAAGTTCGGTGACGAAGACCATCGCCAAGGACGCCTCGATCAAATCGTGAAGAACTGGGGCCGGTTCGAGAACCTGCAGACGGCCGTTCCGGGCAAGGGAGCCACGGTCGATTTCCGCTTCCGCAACGCGAAGCAGGTCTCGTTTGAGGCGGTCTCGATCAAGGTGGACAAGCTGCTCGACGACGTGAAGGCGTATCTCAAGTCGTCTCCAGCGGAACTGGATTGGGACAAGTTCAACATCCAGGACGTGGGCTATCGCATCGTCACGAACAACGAAGCGAAGTACGTCGGTGAAGTTGTCGCCACGTGGAAGCTCGACCTCACACCGAAGCCGGAACATCTCGACAGCGTGGTGAAGGTCACAACGCCGTTGCAGAAGGCGGGGGCCTACCTGCTGCGAGCCAAGGTGGACGGAGGCCACAACAGCCGCGTGGTCGTGTGGATCGCCGACGCGGCTCTCGTGAGAAAACCGCTCGACGGACAGTCGCTCTATTTCGTGGCCGATGCCGTGACGGGGCAGCCGATCGCGAAGGCCAATGTCGAGTTCTTCGGCTGGCGGCAGGAACAGGTCGCGGCGGGCAAGCAGCCATGGAAAGTGACGACGACCAATTTCGCCGAGTTCACCGACGCGAACGGCCTCATCACGCTGCCAGCGGCCAAGATGCCACACGACTATCAATGGTTGATCGTCGCGAAGACCGAGGCCGGGCGGCTGGCCTACACGGGGTTCACTCATGCGTGGTGGGGACAGCGACACGATCAGGACTACAGCGCGACGCGCGTCTTCACGATCACCGACCGCCCCATCTATCGCCCCGAACAGACCGTGAAGTTCAAGTTCTGGATTCAGACCAGCAAGTACGACCAACCCGACAAGGCCGAGTTCGCCGACCAAGACTTCACGGTCCAGATCAACAACCCGCAGGGTGAGAAGGTGCTGGAGAAGGTCTTCAAAACGGACAAGTTCGGCGGCATCGAAGGGGAGTTCCCGCTGGCCAAGGGCGCGATGCTCGGGACGTACCAGCTTCTCGTCATGAACAACCTGCACCAAGGCGGTTCGTTCCGCGTCGAAGAGTACAAGAAGCCGGAGTTTGAAGTGACGGTTGATGCCCCAACCGAACCAGTCGCCCTCGGTGAGAAGGTCACGGCGAAGATCAAGGCGAAGTACTTCTTCGGTGCCCCGGTGACGAAGGGGAAAGTGAAATACAAAGTGCTGCGGACGGCTCACGACAGCCACTGGCATCCGACCGCCAAGTGGGACTGGTTCTACGGGCGAGGCTACGGGTGGTTCGCGTCCGATTACACGTGGTATCCCGGCTTCGGTCGCTGGGGCTGCCTCCGTCCGGTCGCGTGGTGGATCGGCCACAACCCCGGTCCGCCCGAGGTGATCGCGGAACAAGAAGTCGAGATCGGTCCCGAGGGGGAAGTCTCCGTCGTCATCGACACGCTCCCCGCCAAGGAGATTCACGGCGACGAAGACCATTCGTACTCGATCACGGCCGAGGTTGTCGATGAATCACGCCGCACGATCGTCGGGACAGGCAGCGTTCTCGTTGCGCGGCAGCCGTTCCGCGTCTTCGCATGGGTCAATCGGGGCCACTACAAGGTTGGTGACACGGTCCTCGCGAACTTTGATGCGCACACCATCGACAACAAACCGGTGAAGGGAACCGGCGAGCTGACTCTGTTCAAGGTTTCCTACGACGCGAAGCAGCAGCCGGTCGAAGAGGCCGTGCAAACGTGGAAGCTCAACACCGATGAAGCCGGTCACGCGCAGCAGCAACTCGCCGCGAGCAAGGCCGGGCAGTATCGGCTCTCGTACAGGGTGACCGATGGCAAGGAACACACGATCGAGGGTGGCTACGTCTTCGTCGTGCGCGGCGACGGTTTCGACGGTCGCGAGTTCCGCTTCAACGATCTGGAACTGATCACCGACAAACAGGAGTACGCTCCCGGCGAAACCGTCAAGCTGATGGTGACAACCAACAAACCGGACGGCTGCGTCGTGCTGTTCGTCCGTCCCTCGAACGGCGTCTACCTGCCGCCGAAGGTGATTCGCTTGAAGGGAAAGAATACGGTCGAGGACATGGTCGTCGTGCAGAAGGACATGCCGAACTTCTTCCTCGAAGCCTTCACGATCGCCGACGGCAAGTACCACCAGGAGACTCGCGAGGTCGTTGTCCCACCCGAGAAGCGGGTCATCAATGTCGAGGTCATCCCGTCTCAGACCGAATACAAACCGGGAGCTGATGCGAAGGTCCAAATCAAACTGACCGACCACACGGGCGAGCCGTTCGTCGGATCAACGGTCCTCTCCGTCTATGACAAGTCCGTCGAATACATTTCCGGCGGCAGCAACGTCCCCGAGATCAAAGAGTTCTTCTGGAAGTGGCGTCGGCACCATCACCCGCAGCGCGACTGCACGCTCGACCGCTGGTTCGGCAACCTGCTGAAGAACGGCGAGACCGCGATGAACGACCTCGGTGTCTTCGGCGGGATGCTGGGCGAAGAGATGGCCGGGTTTGGTGGTGGTGGTATGGGTGGCGGTCACGGCGGCGGCCCGATGACGCGATCCTCTGGAACGAGGTTGCGAGCAATGACCGCCGCGCCGGGCGGAGTCCCCTTGTTGAACAGGATACCCGTCTCGGCCGCTGCGGAAGGAGCACCGATGGCCGATGCCGCTCCGATGGCCAAAGGCATGGCGGCCGACAAGGCGGGTGGCGGCGCAGAAGCCAGTGCAATGCAGCAGCCAGCGATTCGCTCGAACTTCGCCGACACCGCCTACTGGGCCGGCGCGATCACCACAGACAAGAGCGGCCTGGTTGAAGTCAGCTTCAAAATGCCCGAGAGCCTGACCGGTTGGAAGGTCAAGACGTGGGCAATGGGTCTCGGCACGAAGGTCGGACAGGGAGAGACCGAAGTCACCACGAAGAAGAATCTTTTGGTCCGGCTTCAAGCCCCACGATTCTTCGTCGACAAGGACGAAGTCGTCATCTCGGCCAACGTCCACAGTTACCTCAAGACCGAGAAACAGGTTGAGGTCGCGTTGTTGCTCGACGGCACATTGCTCTCGATCCTCGCACCCGGAGACGCGCCCCCTTGGGTGAAAGAAGTCACGCAAACGATCATGCTCGCGGCGGGCGGCGAACAGCGCGTGGATTGGCGCGTCAAAGTGGCCGATCAGGGAACGACAAGCATCACCGTGAAAGCCATCTCCGACGAGGAGTCGGATGCGATGGAGATGAGCTTCCCGGTGTACGTTCACGGGATGCTCAAGACCGAATCGTTCAGCGGAGCCATCCGTCCCGCCGATGCCTCGGGCAAGGTGACGTTCGATGTCCCCGAAGCCCGCCGCCCGAACGAGTCGCGCCTCGAAGCCCGCTTCTCACCGACGCTGGCCGGAGCGATGGTCGATGCCCTGCCGTACATGGTCGATTACCCGTATGGCTGCACCGAGCAGACGCTGAACCGTTTTTTACCCACGGTCATCACGCAGCGTGTACTGCTCGATATGCAGCTCAACCTCAAAGACATCCAAACCAAGCGCACCAACCTCAACGCGCAGGAGATCGGCGACGATGTCGAACGGGCCAAGCGCTGGAAGCGGTTCGACCGCAATCCCGTCTTCGACGAGGACGAGGTCCGCGCGATGGTCAAGGACGGACTGGAACGGCTCACGTCGATGCAGGTCTCGGACGGTGGCTGGGGCTGGTTCAGCGGCTACGGCGAACATTCGTGGCCTCACAC
>JAYVDI010000079.1:0-2895 GCA_043749505.1 Schlesneria sp.
TCGGCCCACTCAGCCGATCGATCCGACCGTCGGCGTCATCCGCATCGAAGACCTGTCGGGCAAGCCGCGAGCGTTCGCCGTGCATTACGCCTGCCACCCGGTCGCGCTGATGGGAGCGGGATCGGTCTCACGCGATTTCCCCGGCGCGATGGTCGATTACATTGAACAAGAACTCGGCAACGATTGCCTCGCCATGTTCCTGCAGGGAGCACAAGGCGATCTCGACCCGTATGACCTCCACAATCTGCGCGGCGAGAATCGTTTTAATATCGCTCGCCAAGCGGGGATCTCGCTGGGCAAGGGTGCGTTGCGAGTCGCGGAGGAACTCAAAGGCTCGGGACAGAGTCCCAAGCTACAAGTCAAAGAGAGCCTGCTCACGATTCCCAACCGCAACGGTAACAAGACGACCGACGTGGGACTGCTGACAGTCGTCATCAATCGCGACCTCGCATTGGTGGCGATCCCCGGCGAGCCGTTTATTCAGCATCAACTCGACCTGACGAGAAAGTCGCCCGTCGCCAACACATTCATTCTCGGCTTGGCCTATCATGGAAAGGGAACACCGTTCGTCGTCTACATCCCGACTGTGCAAGCTGTGAAAGAAGGTGGCTACGGCGCAACCGAATGCAGCTTCCTAGCCGCCGACGCCGGTGAAAACATGGTCAACGAAGCCGTATCCCGGCTTCAAGAACTTGAATAACTCTTGGACTGCGGCAGCCTGCTGCCGCTTTCCGTCCAACAGCCTGCTGTTGGACAATCCGTTTGAAGACTGTCACAACATCCGGCGTCACTCTCGGCAGCAGGCTGCCTGAAACCGAAAGCGGCAGCAGGCTGCCGCAGTCCACAGGGACTTTGGGCTTTCATTGGAACACGCAGCCAAACCAAAAAGAGGTTCGCTATGAGTCAACTGAGTTTTGGGAGGACGCGCCGTGTGTCACTGCATTGCGGAGTCATTCTGCTGCAACTCGCGTGGATGTTCTCCAGTGTCGCGGCTGAGCATTTTCCTCCGACGCCGCTGAGATACGACGAATGGAAACATTCCGGTTCGATGTGGGTGCTCACCACTCCCGAAGGTGCGGACTTGCCAGCCTCGGCGGTCTTGGAAGGGGTTCCGTTGCTGGTGTGGTTGCACAAAGACTTCTTCGACTTTCGACAAGCGCTGCCGCAGGGCGAAGACCTTCGCTTCAGCTTGAGCAACCATCAGCCGCTGGATTTTCAGATCGAAGAATGGGATGCCCAACAAGGCGTCGCGAGCGTTTGGGTGCGCGTGCCGAAGATCACCGGGAACTCGCGGCAAGAACTCAAAATGTATTGGGGCAACGCCGACGCAGAAAAACAGTCCGATGGCAAAGCCGTGTTCAATGAGTCGAACGGGTATCTGAGCGTCTGGCACATGCACGATCCGGTGCGCGATGAAGTCGGGACGCTCACCAGCACCGACAACGGCACGACACCGACAACGGGGATGATCGGAACGGCTCGGCATCTCCCTGGCGGCAAAGGGATCTTTGGTGGCGACAAGATTTCGAACTATCCAACCGGCGCGAGCTCGCACAGCACCGAAGCCTGGTTTCGTCCCGAGCGACCGAACACAACGCTCATCGCCTGGGGCAACGAGCAAGCTCAAGGCAAAGTCGTGATGCAGTTCCGCAGCCCGCCACACATCCGCATGGATTGCTACTTCTCCGGCGGCAACGTCGCGAGCGACAGCCGCGTGTCGCTCGGCGATTGGACGCACGTCGTTCATACCTATCGCGAGGGGGAAGCGAAGATCTACGTCAACGGCGTGCTGGAGGGAACCAACCTCAAGCAAGGCCCGCCGCTCAACATCAAGAGTCCCGCGCGACTGTGGATCGGCGGCTGGTACAACAATTTTGATTTCGTCGGCGATCTTGATGAGGTGCGTGTCTCGCAAGTCGTCCGCTCGGCGGATTGGGTGAAGCTGCAATACGAAAACCAGAAGCCGAACCAAACATTAGTCGGGCCGCTGGTGCAGCCGGGTGATGAGTTCTCGGTTTCACAAACTCGCATTGAAGTCGATGAAGGCCAGAGTGTGACGGTGACGGCCAAGGCTGGCGGCGCTCAAAAAGTCTTCTGGAACTACTCGGACCCGAAGTGGCCATCCGACTTCAAACCGGTCGTGGCTACGGATCGGTTTTCGTTCACTTTCAACGCCGGACGAGTCTCTCACGACGCATTTCGCAAGTTGCAGTTCAAAGCGATCTATCCCAATGAGGTAAAGTCGCAGGAGATCACGATCAAGATCAAGGAAGCGATTCCGGAAGCGGACTTCAAGTTGATCGCTCCCGCAACTTGGGACGGGCGACAGACGATCGAGGTCGTCCCGCAAGTCTCCAATCTGGCCGAACTGAAAGCCAAAGGGGTCGACCAATTGAAATTCAAATGGACCGTCGATGATGTCGCGGTGATCAAGCAAGTCGAGCCGGGCAAGCTGATCCTCAAGCGTGCTCAAGGAAGCGGAACGCTGCGCGTCGAAGTGGCCGTCAGCAACGGCGGCGGAGCGTGGTATTACGAGACCGCCACGATCGCCGTGAAGGAACCGTCGCCGTCAAAAGAACCCTGGACGTTTTTGCGACCGCTTACCGACAACGAGAAACCGGAAGACAATCAATTCATTGCAAGCGTCGCGGCCGATCAAGACGGTCATCGTTTTGGCTATTTGACCTATGCCGCCACACTCACCGAAGCGGCAGACTCGGTCTTTGTGCGAGTCTTTGCCGACGACAAACTCTTCGCCACTCAGACCGGCAAGCCGACGGCTGAGAAGAAATACTCGCTGACCCTGAAGCTCAAGGCGGCGCTCACAAAATATCGCACCGAGTTCGGCACGAAGACCGGCGATCGCGAGACCGTGCTGCATACGGCGAAGAACAT
>JAYVDI010000080.1:0-26492 GCA_043749505.1 Schlesneria sp.
ATGAGCGTGATCGAATGGCGGTTCCAGCCGGCGTGATGGATCAAGGCGAATCCTTCGTTTAACCGCGTGGGCAACGCCCCGCGCGTCGTTGGGAACAGGCTTCAAACATCGCTCGACGCGCGGGGCGTTGCCCACGCGGTTAAACGAAGGATTCGCCTTGATCCATCACGCCGGCTGGAACCGCCATTCGATCACGCTCATCAGTCGGTCCAGTGCGAAGCCGACGGCACCGATAGTCAAAATGCAGAGAATGATGTGTTCGTAAATGAGGCTGTTGTATTCCTGCCACAGGAAGCCGCCGACGCCCGGTGCGCCCGTCAGCATCTCGCACGCGACGATGACCAACCACGCGATCCCGAGGCTCAACCGATAGCCCGTGAACATGAACGGCAACGTCGCGGGCAGCAGCACTTTGAACAGCGTCTTCGTCCGCGAGAGCTTCAGCACTTTCGCGACGTTCAGATAATCCTGCGGCACCGCTCGCACACCCATCGCCGTGTTGACGACCGTCGGCCACATCGAGCAGAGCGCGATGGTGAACAGCGCCGCTGGCTCCGACTTTCCGAACAAGACCAATCCCAGCGGCAGCCACGCCAGCGGGGAGACCGGTTTCAGGAACTGAATGATCGGGTCGAAGATGCGTGTCAGCAGCTTGGATGTTCCCAACAGGAAACCCAGCGGCGTCCCGATGAGCAACGCCAAGAAGTAACCTTTCGCGACGAGGATCAACGAATACCAAGTGAACCGCAGGATGCCTTGATCCAACTCACCGCGCTTGGCAAACGGCTGCGCGAGGTATGGTTGACTGACCTGCCACGTCTTGATCGGCGAAGGAAGATTCGGTGCCCAAGTCGCACACGAAATGGCCCACAGCATCACAACGGCCAACATGCCGATCAGAGGCAGGACTAGCCAATCGAGCGGGAAACGCTTCTCGTTCATTTCAATACTTCCTGAGCGTCCGTCGCCAAACGATCCGCCTTCATTTGGACATACGTTCCAGCCGCTGAATACAAAGCCACGCTGATCGCGATCATGGGTGTTACCAACGTTTTCACGATCACCACGGAATCAATTTGCCCGCGCCACCAGAAGTCGCCTTGATTGACCAGGATCTGAGCGACACCCACCGTCAATCCGATTGACAGTGAACGCCGCCAAACCTTTTGTTGGGACAAAGCCTGCTGCCATAACGGCCATGCCGAACTAAGCACTATCATGGTCAAAGGCCCTTGCTGGAGACCGAAGCAAGCCGTGTCAGGCAGAACGAATCTTCAAACCGTCCGACGTGGAACTCACCCTTTCAAGTTCTTCACCGCGAACCCCGTCGCGTATTCCTCGGGCTTGGTCGGATCGAATTGCACTCCGTCGAACAGTGTCTCCGGCTCCAGACTCGCGCCGCCGTGGGCGTAGCCGATCTCTTTCATCGCCTCTTCGTAGAGATCGCCGCGCATGACCTGCTTGGCGACACCTTCGTAATCGGGAGCTCCTTCGACCATGCCCCAGCGACGGAACTGGGTGAGCCACCAGACGGCGTACTTGGCTTGTGGGAAATTGCAGTTCCGCTGGCTGAAGATCATGTAGTTGGGATCGTCTTTCGTGCGGCCGTCGCCGTAGTCGTACTTCCCTTGCAGTCGGCCCAAGATCACTTCGGGCGGGCAGTTGATGTACGCCGCGGATGAGACAATCTGAGCCTGCTCGGGCCGGTTGCTCATGTCGTCGAGCCACACGCTTGCCTCGTGCAGCGCCTTGAGGACCGCTTTGACGGTCTTCGGATTCTTCTCGGCGAACTCGGCCGTGAAAGCGCAGACCTTTTCGGGGTGATCCTTCCAGATGTCCTGGGTCGCCAGCGACGTGAAGCCAATTCCGTCGGAGATGGCCCGCGCGTTCCAAGGCTCACCAACACAGAACCCATCCATCTTGCCGACCTTCATGTTCGCCACCATTTGCGGCGGGGGTACGGTCGCGAGAGTCACATCGGTGTCGGGGTTGATCCCTCCCGCCGCGAGGTAGTACCGCATCCACATCGCGTGAGTCCCCGGCGGGAATGTCATGGCAAACGTCATCGGAGTCCCGGCCGCTTTCGCCGCTTCGACCAGCGGTTTGAGTGCCTTCGGATCGTCGGCGACTTTCCCTTTCAGGTCGGCCTTCAGCGTGATGGCCTGCCCATTTCGATTCATGATCCACGGCACGACCATCGGCTTCTTGGGCGAACCGAGCAGCCCCATCGTCGAAGCGATCGGCATCCCGAGCAGCATGTGCGTCCCTTGGATGTCACCGTTCGTCAACGAGTCTCGAATCGCCGCCCAACTCGCCCCTTTGCTGATCGTCGCGTTGATGCCGTACTTCTTGAAGAGGCCCTTCTCGTAAGCAATCACGAGCGGTGAGCAGTCAGTCAGCGCGATGATGCCGAACTTCAGATCCGGCCTCTCGGGCGAGTCACTCGGTGATGCAACGTGAGCGTTCGCGGAAACAGGCGTTGAGGAACTGGAGGCAGTCGGCGTGGCGGTCGATGTGCCGCAACCCGTTAACAGTCCCGAAGCAACTCCCGTTGCCGCAGTGCCCAGAAACGCGCGGCGTGTGAAAGAGGAACTACGAGGCATGATGAAACCCTTTCCGATTCGTGTTGAAGCAGCAACGACAACCGAGTGTCATTTCGAGGAATGCTCCGCAATGCAACCACGATGCCAATGCCGGTTCGCTTCTGACCCAAGGGTCATCGCTGTTTGCCAGCAACCACCGAGAAACGGTTGCATAACCTCGGTAAATCAGCAGGTTTGCGAGTGACGAATGCGGATTCCCGAACGATCACGGAGTGCATGGCCGCAATCTTCAAATGCGTGACCAAGTCGCTGAAAAAACAGCGCGTGATTGCCACTTGAACAGACAACCATGACGTACCCGTGTGACCCAGAAGCACGGCGTTCAGAGTCCCCCCAGGTCCGAACGAATCGTTGATGCTTCGGGCAACTGGTCCAAAATGGCGACCGATTTGACGCTCGCTCGCGTCGTTCAGGCCGGAGCGATTCCGATCGACATGTTTGCCTTGCTCACCGAAATCATGGGAACATGGAATCGTCCCGACGCGATGGACTTCGCGGCGATCATGGTGGAACACATCGTCCCGCCGTATCGAGCGCTGATCGAGAGCTATGACAAGGCACAGAGCGTGCAAAAAGTCTGACACGAAACCAAATTGGATCGCTTTCAGACGGCTCAAGCGAAGCCGTAAAAGAAATCATCGAAGAGAGGATACGACATGATAAAACTCATTGGACTTTCAGGTAGCTTGCGGGGCGGTTCGTTCAACACCGCGCTACTTCGTGCTGCTGCGGAACTCATGCCGGACGGAAGTGAGTTATCGGTTCGTACCATTCAAGGGATTCCGCTGTATGACGCAGACGCGGAATCTGCGAACGGCATTCCTGCGGCAGTGGTTGATCTCAAAGAGGCGATTGTTGCAGCAGACGGCTGGCTGCTCGCGACTCCGGAGTTCAACAACTCGATTCCGGGCGTCACCAAGAATGCGATTGACTGGTTGACCCGCCCGCCCGCCGACATCAAGCGGGTGTTCGGTGGCAAGCCCGTCGCCGTGATCGGCGCGACGCCCGGTGGCTTCGGCACGATCCTGAGTCAGAACGAATGGTTGCCGATCCTGCGGTATCTCGGCACGAAACCTTGGTTCGGCGGTCGTTTGCTCGTGTCACACGCCTCAACCCTCTTTGACGAAAACAGCCACCTCACCGACGAGAAGACGCGCGAACAACTCCGGCAGTTCCTGCACGGTTTTGTAGAGTTCACCCACTCGTCGGCCACTTGAAGGAAACGTCCATGAAAACAATTCAACGAATCTTGCGCGATGTTCGGCCCCATTGGGTCGGAGATGGATTTCCCGTGCGCAGCCTGTTTTCTTACGGCGAGGGCAATGCCTTCGATCCATTTCTGTTGCTGGACTACGCGGGGCCTCACGAGTTCGCACCGGCCGAGGCGGTTCGCGGCGTCGGCGAACACCCGCATCGCGGGTTCGAGACCGTGACCATTGTGTATCAAGGCGAACTGGAACATCGCGACTCGTCCGGCAGCCACGGGACGATTGGTCCCGGCGACGTGCAGTGGATGACGGCCGCGAGTGGCATCGTGCATGAGGAGTTTCACAGCGAACGCTTCTCACGCGAAGGCGGCATTCTGGAGATTGTTCAGTTGTGGGTTAATCTGCCCGCCAAAGACAAGCTGACGCCGCCGCACTACCAAGGAATTCTCGGCTCGCAGATTCCTCAAGTGCCTCTGCTTGATGGTGCGGGAATCGCTCGCGTGATTGCAGGCGAGTTGCAAGGTGCGCGCGGATCGGCTCAGACTTTCACGCCGATCAACATCTGGGATCTGCAACTCGTTCCCAACGGAGCGACCGAGTTGCGCATGACCGAGGGCCACACGGCGTTACTCATCGTGCAGTCCGGAGTCGTTCGTGTGAACGACACTTCTGTGAAGGCTGTCGAACTGGTGTCGTTCGACCGCGAAGGCGATCTCATCCATTTGCGGGCGGACTCAGCTTCCCGCGTCCTGATTCTCTCCGGCGAGCCGCTCCGCGAACCGGTCGTCGGCCAAGGCCCGTTCGTCATGAACACGCGTGAGCAAATCCATCAGGCGATTGAGGACTATCAAGCGGGCCGCATGGGACATCTTCCCATTGAGTGAGTTCAATACCACGCTCGGCAAAGAATACGAACAACAATGCCGCCTGCTGTGCTATCCGACCGATCCAACCGTCTTATTTGGATTGGCACACGACTGCGAGATCGTCTCTGAAATTCTGGTATGCAGGACGAGTCAAGCCGGTGTTCAAGAGAACAACCCTCTGCACGACCGAATCCCCTCTTGGTCGATTTTCAGGCCGTTACTATCATCTCGCCGCTTCGCACTGCCGGTGAGTTGGCCGCGTGGGTGCTGTTTCCAAGGAGGGAGCGACAAATGTCTGTGCTGTGGATTCGTCGAGTTACGTGGCTAGTGGTGCTGTGTGGTGTGGTTTACGTCGGGTCGCTCGCTGGCACCGTTCGTTCACAGGACAGCAAACTGGAGTCAGTCAAACCCGTACCGATCAAAACACCCGCGCCTGCTCCGATCACGATCGAGAGCGAAGAGCGTGGTAACGCGGCGCTGCAGGCGGTGGGTGGTTTGGGTGTTGGCCATATTCAAAGCACACTCGGTTTGATCGGTGTCACTGCGGATGCCTTCGCGCGCGACATCTACGACGCGAAAAAGGTTGAAGAGCTGATGATTGGCACTGTCAACGGGATCGAGGCCGTCAAAAAGCTCCTGCGTAATTTGGCCGACACGAACTTGTCGGATGACGATGAAGAGTTCATCAATCGCATGGTCGGCGTCTATATCGCGTTGGAGAAAGAAGCCAAGGCGCTGACGACCTTCGCCAAATCGAAGAAGCCTTCTGACGCGGCGCTGTTTGCCAAAGCCAGAAAAGCGGCGGTTGCGAAGCTCGATCAATTGACCAACGGAAATGAAGAAAAGGACGCCGCCGTGACGGATCCTGCCGCTGGGAATTGAGCGGACGTCCGACGATAGGGGTTGTGCATTTTCTAATTCCGAGAGTGGCCTCGCGGTAGGGTGCGTGGAGTATTCGGAACGCACCGTAACAGTAGTCCCGTCGCTCCGCCGACGGGATCGAGCGACAAAGCTACGGTAACAGCAGGTGCGTTCTGAAGACTCCACGCACCCCGATGGCCAAACTCGCGAGTTTGGGTGCCTGTCCCCTACCAACCCGTTGAAAAACCGTAGCACGGACGCCCTCGTCGGTGATTTATGCTTGGTTTCGGACGGACGAAGGCGTCCGTCCTACCTTTTTCAGCGGGCTGCTACCCCTGGTTGGGTGCGGGAACTCCTGCCGATCGCCTTACGCCTCGTCTCACCCGGAAGTGTGAGCCTGACGATTGTGCCGGGTGAGCGCGATTCGGCAAAACTTGCCGCGTTAAAGTGGCGATAGTCTTCCTTGTGAGAAGACTTTGCCGGGGAGCAACCGCCTCCTGTTTCGGCTCTGTCTAAGTTGCACGTCTCCCGACGAACAGCCAACTGCGGCGATGAGCGTCGCGTTTTCGGGGGCCTGAGCAGGACATCCCTTTCGGTCTCGGACGACCTCGTTTTCAAGCCACATCCCGCCAAGGGATTGGAAGGAGCTACCATGTTCACGTCAGAAGGCAGCAAGTTGAAGTCGATCGAAAATCAATTGGCCGATCAGCAAAAGCAATCGTGGGCGATGCTGGTCGTCGGTGTGACGGTGGGGTTCGTGGGACTCCACTTTCTCATGGCACGGCCGATGACAAAAGAGCTGGAGCGGATGCAGCAAGACCTGACGCAGGTCGAGCAACGGATGCAGGATTTGGTCGGTGCCCGCGACGAGGTTTGGGAAGCGAACAGTCTGCTTGCCAGTTTAAAGGCTCAGCAAGGACAGATCGAGGACGCTCGCACCGCGTTGCAGATGATCCGTGAACTGCGTGGCGAATTGGTTGCGGAAGGTTCACGCAACGACGAAGCGACGAAGTCGCTGGCGCTGGTCTCCGGGTTGCAGACGCGACTCATCGAACAACGTGCTGCGACCGAGATCGCTGACGCCGCATTCGGCAAGATGCAGGATGTTGAGTCGCGGTTGATGGCTCAACGCGAGACAAACGATTCGGCGGCGAAGACGCTCGACGAGATGGTCGCGATCAAGGAAACAGTTCGCTCGCAGTCGGATGATGTTGAACAAGCCAAGGGGGCGTTGAATCAGCTCGTCGCCATCGGGCAAGACTTGCGTGGCCAGAACGACGGCCTGACGAAGGCGGCTGACGGACTGAAAGGTCTGACGGAATTGAAGTCCGGCCTGACGAAGGCAGCCGAGAACATCGAAGTCGCGCAGTTGGTCTCAAATCAGTTGGTCGCCCTGGAGCAGCGTCTGGCGGAGGGGGGGCAGAGTGTGGAAGTCGCCGCTGAACGAGCCGAGAATCTGATCGCTCTCAACACTCAACTGAGTGGCAAGAGCTTGGATGTCACGTCGTCCCAAGAGAACCTCGATGGGATGCTCAAGTTGCAGGACACGCTGGCTCGTAAGACGAACTCCATCGCCGATGCCGTTCAGACGCTTGAGCTGCTGGGTGGCTTCCAAGAAGAATTCACTTCGCAGATTCAGGTCTTGGGTGAGATGCGCCGCAGCCTGATTGAGATCGGCCTAATGGAGACGACCGTGTCACGAGTCTCGCGGATGATGAAGCCGCTCGTCGAACTCGGCAATCTGCGTCGGCTCAGCGATGACGAAATGCGTCAGGCTGCCCGCTCGATCCTCGACGGCCGCACCGCCACCCGCGTTTCCAAGAACTCAATGGAGTCCCGCCCGCAACCGATCAGTTCCGCCTCGGCTGACTCGTCAACGGGTTCCAACTCAAACCCTTCGGCCGAGACCGGCCTCGTCCCACTCCCGACCGACGAAGAGTGATCGCAGTGGTCGATACGATGACCAATAAAATCAACAGCCCGAGGGAGTTCACTCCTCGGGCTGTTGTCGTTTGGTCCGGCTGAAGTCGCGACACCCCGCGTCCGATCAATGCCGAGCGAAGTAGTGATATTTCACCGACGGCGCGAACGATTCGCCCGGCTTCAGCTTGGCTTGCCAGACGACCGTCGAGCTGTTGTTCACCGCAGTGTAGCCTTGGTACTCGATCCAATCTTCGGGGGCATGCGGTTTGAGGGTGATCATGCCGTCCTGAGTCGCTTCTGTCGCTTTGCCTCCCGTTCGGAAGGTCACTTCGATATCGATCGAGACCGCCTTGCGATTAGACAGTGTCGGCGTGGCGGTCTTGCTGATGCGGGCGTAGTGGGTGCCGTGCATTGTCAGATCGTTCAGCTTGCGATCGGTCTCCTCATCAGCAAACGAACCGCGCGTATTGACCGAGACCGTGATGGGGAGCCGCACGTCGGTGCCGGGTGATGTGTACGTGAGGAGGTCTTGTCCGAGAGGCTGTGTTCCTTGCAGGATCATCGCCGCGCCAGTCGTCCACGGGACTCGCGTGGTGTTGGTGAGAACGAGTTGATGCCAGACGCGGTTTTCTGAGATTTGCAGCGGTGACTTCACGCCCGCTCCACTTGACGCGGCGGCGGCATCCCGACGGGTGTCGTGAAGGTCCCATGTGTAGAGGTCGCGATACGGAACGTCGGCAGTCAGGATCGGTAATGCCGCGCGCTGGCCCTTGCGAAGCTTCAGCTTGGGCAGGCTATAGATGAACAAGTCCTGCGCTCCGGTCGCTCCCAACTCAGCGGGTAGCATGAGCGAGCCGTCTTCCACGGCTGGAGCATTGGCGCCTCCACGACCGCGACGTTCGCCGCCGCGCGCATCGAACAGGCCGTTCGAGAACCCGCCTCCCTGACCCATGAGAATCTGCTGGTTCATCAGAGCGGGAGCCGCCTGTTGCAACACGTTCCTCATCGTCGCTTCGAGAACCAACGGGCTGGGCGTGTCGCGGAAGCGGAAGTTGGGAACTCCGACCACGATATCAACAGGAACGTTGTCGAGGTCTTCGGCTTCGTTGAGGAACTCGGCCTGCATCGTGAGGTTCGCGATCTTCTTCTGCTCGTCGGGCGACAGGTTGATGCGATACGTCGGAATCCAACGCAGTCCCGGCCGGAAGTACATCAGCGACAAGTCAACCGGTTGATTGGGCTCGGCGAAGCGAAACTTCAGCCGCTTGGGAGACTCCGTTGTCGTGAGCGTTCGCGCGAGCGTCGCCTTCATGTCCTTGATCGTCAGCGAGGCAATCTGTCCGATCGACAGGAGCACATCGCCCTCGTCGCCACTGAGAATGAACTGCGACCCCGTGATGCCGGACACGGTGACGTCCGATACGGTCGTCGATGAGGCGGGGTCTCGAGTCCACTCAAAACGCGACAAATCAAATTTTGGCGTACTCGGCTCATCGTTCGAGCGAAACAGGTCATGCAACACCGGCGTTGGCGCGGAGGCCGTCGGTTCGGCCAGCACGGTGCGAATCTTACCCTGAACGATCGTTTTGTCGTGCAGAACGATTCGCGCCTGCTTGCCAATGTTGGCCTGCAACACTTCGAGCGTCTGAGTGCAGGGAGCTTCCTTTTCGATCGTCTTCTTGACCGTCTCGCGCGAAGCCACGATGCCGAGCAGCTTCCCCTTGGCCGACGTGGCCCACATCGAACCGAGTACCGCCGCATCGGGTACGTCATCCAAAGACAACTCACCCTCCTTGTTCGTGACGGCCGTCCCGTGCTTGATCGCCAGGTAGTAACCGTCCTTGAACACGACGACCCGCTGAGTCGTCAGTGCCAACCGCTCATTGGGAGACTCGGCGGCGAGGCTTTGAGATGCTCGATGGACGATCACTCCGGCAACGACCATGAACATCAGGGACGAGATTCGACGCGCGGTAATCAGCATGAAGTCGTTCCTCGTTGAAGACTTTGTCAGGCAAGTACTCTGTTCGGCGCGGGTCTCCCGACCCCGCCGAAACACCCGACCGCAGGTCTCCTCTTCGCGGGGGAGGGGGAGTCACTTTCCATTCGTGGAAACCTGCGGTCGGGAGCCCCGCGCACAACACCGTTGTCCTGCCACGATGTCGGCCGGGACATCAGTAGAGTGGGACCAGCGGTGCTTCGCCGCGCCGGCCCACCATGATTACCAGCGATTTCATGATGGTGGGCTGGCGCTCAAAGCGAGCTGGTCCCACCCTACTGCGTCGTCATCCCTAAGAATTGGGGTTCTGTGAGCGGCACGGCGCTAGCCGCCGTTCGTTCACCACCGGCGGCTAGCGCTGTGCCGCTCACAGAGTCAGCCCCAAAATCTTGGTTTGACGACGCACTACCTTGAAAAAAGGTGATGGCGCTGGCCGATATCACGTTCACCTCACCAAGTAATTCTTCCCGCGCAGCTTGATGAGGAGCTGTTCGTCCACTCGTTGCTGGCTGAGAATTTGGTTCTCGGCCAGCGTGTTGGCATTGACGAGGACGAAGTACGGTTCCGTGAAGCGATCGACGACTTCGATGTTAGCCTTGTCTTTTTCGAGATCGAGGTCGGCCGTCTCGGGCGTCACCACGATTTGCTGTTCAGCTTTGTCGGCGGGACCGGACGCGACCGTCGCTCCGGACTTTTTGCGGGCGTAGACCGCCTGGTTGCCGTACTGCCTGACCGAATCGGCGGCCACTTCCTTGTCGGTCTTCGCGTCGCGGAAGCTGTTCGATGCAACGCCACCTCCGAACCCGGCCGGTTGACCGGCGGAGGGTGCGGCGGCGGGGAGTGCCTTGGCGGATGAAGCGGCATTCGTCGCGCTTTGGAACTTGCGCTTCTCGAAGCGTTGCGAGACGCCGCTGACGCCCGACGACTCACTGAGCGCGCTGAGGCTATCGTTGGTCTTGCGGAGGTTTTCGGCGCTGGCCAGTGGACGACTCGTCTCATCCGCGAGGAACGACGTGTAGGGCGTGAGGATGCCGTGTTTGGTCGAGAGATCGACCAGCTCCTTCACCAGTTCGTTATTCTGACCGCTCAAATCGAGCTGGTCGATGATCTCACCGATGCGGCGCATGGCCCACAACTTTTCGACGAAGGCGTAACTCTCGTCGTGACTCTTGTCGATCAGGTTAGTGCCGAAGTCGTACTTCTGTTCGGCTCCGCCAACGTGGCCTTTGATGACGACCTTCGCCGCTCCCAGCTTCTTGTAACGGCCGACGACGACCAGTTGCTGGCCCTCGAACAGGTCGAAGTTGCCTTTGGGATAGATGCGATTCACCGGCGGGCCGTCTTCGGGCTTGAGGCCATCGAGTTCAAAGTTGACGGTCACGTCGGTCAGGACCGGCGCACTGATGTTGCTGTAGACCGTGCTGACGTGCGCTTCGATGTCTTCATCGGGACGAACATATTCTGAGAGACCGAAGCCGTCGCGCGAGATGCGGTCGAGCAACCGCGAGTTCACGTCATAGCCGACGCCGAATGAGAGGATGCGTGCGCGAATCTTGTTCGCTTCTTTGGCTCCCGACGCGATCTGGCCTTCGTTCGTGACGCCTATCGTCGGCAGACCGTCGGTCAGGAAGAGGACATAGTTCGGGCGGCTGCTGTCCTTCAGTTGAGCCAGCGCCGTTGTGAGTGCTCCGTGAATGTTCGTCCCCCCGCCGGGATAGAGTCCCTCGACATAGCCAAGTGCCGCTTTGCGAGTCTCATCATTGTAACGCTCCAACTCGGGCCGAAACGATTCGACGTTGCCATCGTAAGCGACGATGTTGAACAGGTCTCCCTCACGCAGATTGTTCAGCACGAACTTGAGCGCCGACTTGGCTTGTTCGATCTTCTTGCCGCTCATGCTGCCCGACCGATCGACAACGAACATCACCGTTTTCTTGGGTCGCTCGGCGTCGGCGGCCTTCACCTGCGGACTGGCCAACAGCAGGAAATAACCGTCCTCGCCCTCCTTCGGCTTGTAGCTGATGACGCTCGCGCCGACGGCTCCCTTGTCCACGTCAAACATCAGTCGGAAGTCGCCCGTGGGGACTTCACTGGTCCGTGTGTACGAGACCACCGCGTGTTTCGAGTCAGGCCGTTTGATCTCGACCGCGTGCGTCGGCGAGTAGACGTTCTTGATGTCGATCCCCGACTCAATCGCGATCTGGAACTCAACCTTCTCGACCGCGTGCGACGTGTACTTGGCAGTGCTCAGCGGGAAGAGGAAATCGGTCAGCCCACGATCCTTCCGCAGCAGTTGGTTGTAGTTCAGCACGACCTTCCGCTCGGCACCGGGCGGGACCGGGAAGACGCTCGTCTGAAACAGTCCCATCCCCATCCATTCGAGCAGCGCGGGGTCTTTGTTCGACCGGACGATGGACTCGTACACCGCACGCGCTTCCTTCGCCGCCATCAACTTGCCGGGGAACTCTTTCCCATCGACGAGCAGCGTCAGCTTGTCGATCGCCCCGTCATACGGCAGCGGAAAGAGGAACTGCACCTCCATCTGCTGACTGCCGGTGTTCACGAACGATTGAGTCACCTGCACGCGCGCGACTTGATCGACAATGCGCGCCTGAACAGCCAGCTCCTTGATCTTATAAGACGACACCGGCATCGGGATCGCCGCAGAATGAGGCCGATGAATCGGTCGCGGCAACGGCGCAGGATGACTCGTAAAGATGAGCACCCCCTGAGCCGACGCCTCACGCGGCGAGACCACGCCGCTCGACAACCCAACCCACAGCCCCAGCATCGCAACCAGCAAGCGTTTCATGGCAGCTCTCCAAGCTCAAGTCCCCTCGCCCCGGCCTTGCGGGTGAGTGTGAGGAGGCTTTTCGACACCAAATTTCGCAAAGCACACAGACCATTCCAACCAGCAACGTCACGTCGGACGCGGCTCGTTGCAGAAAAGTTCCCGACCGGGCAAACTGGCTTACTGTAGTCTCGTCGCTCCGCCGACGGGACGCCTGCAAACGCACTCCGGTTCACAAAGTGCCTCGTCGGTGGAGCGACAGCGATAAACCAAGGTGTCCCATGGGTCTCCCCGCACGAATCAAGAAGTCCACCGCCGCCGAATACCTTGCTCTCGCAACGCAAGGCCGAATATCGCAGTGAGTTCCTCGACGGTGAAATCTTTGCGATGGCGGGTGGTTCCCCTCGACACAGCCAACTCAAGGCAAACCTGATGACCGCACTGGGTGTTCCGCTGTCCGAACACCCCTGTACGTTGTACGACAGCTACCTTCGCATCCTCGTTGATCAAACGGGGCTTTACACCTACCCCGACGCCAGCATCGTCCGTGGAGCGCCAGAATTCGCAGACGGACAATCGGATGGAGTTCTCAACCCGACCGCGTTGTTTGAAGTTCTCTCCGACAGCACCGAAGCTTACGACCGAGGTCGGAAGTTTGGTCACTATCGCCGGATTGAATCGCTGCGCGAGTACGTGCTGGTCTCGCAGAAGGAACCACTCGTTGAACGGTTCCAGCGAAACGCTGACAACACTTGGACGCTGACCGAATCGCGCGGCTTGGATGCCACTCTCACGTTGGCATCCATCGATATCTCGATCCCGCTGTCCAAAATCTACAACAAGCTGGACTTCTCGGCACCAGAGCTTGGCACAACGGCGAATTGACGCGACTCCTCCGCTCATTCGGCCGACGCTTCTCGTTGCGGTTCACTTCAGCGACAAGGTGAGGTGGAAACTGCCACGACTGAAACGCATCTGGGCTGACGGCGGCTACGCCGGACAGTGGACGGTTGGGTTCAACAGGTTTGTGGCTGGGTTCTGGAGATCGTGAAACGTAATGACGACGTACAGGGCTTCGAGGTTCTCCTTCAACGCTGGTTGGACGCAGTAAATTGCACAGACTCTTACGCCACAAAGCTCGCCAAGAACATCTCATTCTTGGCCGCGTAAGGTCAACAATGCTAAGTCGAACTTCCCTCACGCGAACAAGCCGCCGTGGGAGTCAGGACTCAGCGACGATTTTGGCGATGTCGTTGAAGTCGTTCTTGAGGGATCGGTACAGCTTGCCATACATCGGGTAGGACTTGGTGTAGATCCGCTTGGCTTCGGCTTGCGGGTCCGTGCTGCTCGTCACCTTGATCAGCGCGGAACAGGCTTCGACGACACCCTTGAAGCGTCCGGTTCCTGCTGCGGCGAGCAGAGCCGCGCCGAATGCGGGGCCTTCCTCGGCGTTGATCATGCTGACGCGACGGCCATAGACATCGGCCTGCATTTGCCGCCAGAAATCGCTGCGTGCGCCACCACCCGAGAGACGGATCTCACGGATCGGGATGCGCATTTCGTTGATGACTTCGAGGCAGTCACGCATGGCATACGTCGCCCCTTCCATGATCGAACGAATGATGGCTGATCGGCCGTGGCGCAGGCTCAGGCCGATGAAGCAGCCGCGTGCATTGGGGTCCGCGTGCGGCGTGCGTTCTCCGGTGAGATATGGCAGGAAGAAGAGACCCTCACAGCCGGGAGGAGCCTCGGCCGCTTGTTCAGTAATGATGTTGTAGGGGTCGGTCTTGATCTTCTTGGCGGCAGCGACTTCGGTCTCGGCCAGTTGGTTGCGATACCACTGCAAGCTGCCTCCCGCTGAGAGGACGCAGCCCATGATGTGCCACTTCCCGCGAACGGCATGGCAGAACGTGTGAACTCGCCCGGTCGGGTCGATCTGCACGTCGTCACTGTGGGCGAAGACGACCCCGCTCGTGCCGAGCGACGCAGAGATGATGCCACGTTTGACGATACCGTTCCCGACGGCACCGGCTGCCTGGTCACCGGCTCCCGCGACAACGGGGACACCTTTCTTCAGGCCGAGCAGTTTCGCCGCCGCCTCCGTCAGCGTGCCGGTCACGTCTTCAGACTCGAAGACTTTGGGGAGCAACGACGGCTTGATTTCGAGCTTCTCAAGCAGTGGCTTGCACCACTGACGGTTCCGAACATCGAGCAATAGTGTCCCTGAAGCATCGCTAGCGTCCGTCGCGAATTCACCGGTCAGCTTGAGTCGCACGAAGTCCTTCGGCAGCAGGATCTGCGTCGTCTTGGCGTAACTCTTTGGCTCGTTCTTTTGTAGCCAGAGAATCTTCGGCGCGGTGAACCCGGTGAGAGCCGGATTGGCCACCATCTCGATCAGTTTTTGACGGCCACCGACGCGCGTTTCGATCTCGGCACATTCTTCGGCGGTGCGCTGGTCGTTCCACAGGATCGCGTGGCGGATGACGTTTTGTTGCTTGTCGAGAAACACACTGCCATGCATCTGACCGCTTAGCCCAATCCCGGCCACTTCGTCCGGCTTGATTTTGCCAACCTTGAGCACCTTCTTGACGGTCTCAATGGTCGCGTCCCACCAATCATCGGGATTCTGTTCTGACCAACCGGGGCGAGGCGACATCAGAGGATATTCGGCGGTGGCCGAGGCGAGGATGACTCCGTCCTCACGCATGGCAATGGTCTTGGTTCCACTCGTGCCGATATCGATCCCCAGAAATACTGCCATCGTGAGCGATCCCTTGGTGCAGGCGAGAGGTGTGGCGGGTGAGCCGCGCAGGGCCGAAACGCAACGAGCTGCAATACTCGAAACGCCCGGTCAATTATGGCGACAGTCTATCAGCGATGAGGTGGACTCGCCACGAACTCAATTGAGCAGGCGGTCGGAGAGTCGCCCTCACACTTCGTGGCGGGGCGTGTTACGGAAGGACACGTCCATTTTTCAGCGGCAGCTTCCGCCTTAAGTCGCCACAGTTTCAGAGAAGTGACGGAAATAGATTCTCACAACTCGGCAGACCGATCTTGCCGAACAATTTGACGGCTCCTATAAATCCGTCCGCTCGACCGGATGTCCATAATTCCGACGGAGGTGCCAAAACTACTGCGTGGGCTTGGAACGATTCAACGGTGCATGCCAGACATGACCGGTTCCCGCCTTACATCTGCGACTCCACCGTCGCAATAGACTCCGGTTGAGCCATCCGAGGCCGCGGTTTTCTGCTCGTCAGAGATCGCGGTCTCGGTCATTGATGACAGTGCCGATTCGAGCGCATTTCAAAACCAGCCCGCCGCGCAAACGAGGGCTTCACTGTCATCGAAATGTCCAGCCCTCGCTTGCGCGGCGGGCTAGTTTTTTATCGAGCAGATTGCCTGTCGCCCTCCGGGCTAAGTGGGACAAGCCCTCAGGACGCATTCGCCCGATGAATCCTTTATTCGACGGTCTGACTTTCAGCAGGGTGGGCTCAGACAATCGAATTAAAGTGAGCCAAAAAATCACCGAAGACGTGTGCTACAGATAACGGGCTTAGGCGAGCGGGGCTGACGCCGCCCCGCTCGCCTGTTGTCATCACGTATCAACCTCACTGACGAATCAGTTCAACCGGCTCCGAGTGCGGAGTTTCCAAGGGAAGCTGATCGAAGCGGGAACCGACGGTGAAACGATGCGCCTCTTCGGCATCGCGCATGGCTAACACAACCAGCTGATAGCGGGTGCCTGGTAAAGTCTGCTCGTTTCCGAAGTGAGACGTGGCTACGAACCGCGTTCCTCGAACGGCGCGACATGACTGCTGCACCCACCACTCGGCACCTGCCGCGACATCGCGCACCACGACGACGGGCCAACCGTGAGGACTGTCGCACTCCACTTCTTGCACTCGCTCCACCAACTGAGCGGGTGGTGCTGTGACAGCAATCAGCGTGCGCGACTGAAATCCCGCGAGAACGACATAGCCGCCAACCAACATCGTCGGCACCAAGACCACACACCACACCCACTTTCGGACCAGCAACCGCTTCACGTCGCACACCCTTTCAAAAACTCATTGTTGTTCGGGAGCCACAGGTGGCCCCCCTATCGCCGACACACACTTTCGGGAGGCGTTATCAAAACCAATCCGCAGCGTGAGCGATTGTAAAAACACAAGCCGTTCGGCGCGGGTCTCCCAACCTCGCCAAAACGCCCGTTCAAAGGTTTCCTCTTCAACACCCCGCGAAGTTCACCGAGCCTCCAAGATTCAACCCAAGCTCTCTGTTTTTGGCATTCCAGCAACGGAGATCAAACACCGCGCCGAACTCTACACGGCGATGCGAGATCAGCTTGAGCGAATCTTTTTCTCGCGGTTCATTTCGGTCTGTCGCTTTGCAGGTTGCCCCGGTTGCATCCGTTGGCGAACAGGATCCGCGCAGGCAAATGTTTCCGGTCGCAACTGATCTGCGAAGGGAGAGAATTCACCGCCCTGCATTCGCAACGGTCAAAAACGTATTGCGTGACGTGATGATCCGGCAAGAAAAACGCCGCAGAACGACCGTGCTCGTTCTGCCCGATGTGCACAGTCTTACGAGCGATCTGTCGTCGGGCCGAGCTTCGGCCTGTAGAGTGTCGCCTCCGGTTGAGGCCGCTCGTTGCTAGACCGCTTCCCACACGAAACTCACTCGCATTCCAAAGGACAGCATTGATGACGCGATTCGTTCTCGGGTCTCTGTGTTTGCTGAGTCTCTTCGCGCTACCGTGGTCTCCGACTGCGGTTGCTCAGGACATGGCACTTTCGACCGTGCTGATTGACGGGGAGAACTGGGAACTTGTCGCTGAGGGCTACAAGTTCACGGAAGGCCCCGCCGTGGATCGTGATGGAACCGTCTACTTTGTGGATGTCCCCGACAGTCTGATCTTGAAGATCGGGGGCGACGGCAAGCCGGTTGTGTGGGCACGCGACACCGGCAAGGCCAGCGGTTTGATGTTCGGCCCCGAGGGGCGTCTGTACGCCTGTCAGAGCAGAACCAAGCAAGTCGTGTGGTACGACAGCGATGCCAAGCCAACGGTCCTCGCCACTGACATCGCCGGGAACGACATCACTGTCGATGCACGAGGTGGCGTATACGTCACCGACATGGGAGGCAAGCAGGTCTGGTATGTCGCGCCCGGCGGAAGCCAGCGCGTCGTGGCGAGTGGCTTCATGCCGAATGGTCTGACACTCTGGCCGGATGGCGGCACGCTGGTCGTTGCCGATTGGGAATACCCCGCGATGCAAACGTTTCGCGTGGAAGCGGATGGCAGCCTGAAGTTTCAGGACCGCTACTACGGCCCGGTCCAGATCCCCGCCGGCCAAGACAAACCTGGCTCAGACGGGATGACCGTCGATGACATCGGCCGCTTGTACGTGGCGACTCACGCCGGCTTGCAAATGTTCGATCCGACAGGCCGACCGTGTGGAGCGATCGTCAAACCGCAGTCCAAATTCCTGTCGAACGTCAAGTTCGGCGGCCCCGACTTTGACACGGTCTACGTCACCAGCAGCGACCGCATTTACAAACGGAAGCTCAAGACAAAAGGGACGCCGCACTTCTTGCGAGCGGCGGTCACGGCGACCAAGTAGCAATCTGGTGCTGACCCCGGCGCGATTCCCGACTCCGAAGTCCGGCTTTCGGAAAAGCCGGACTTCGGGATGGTGAACGTCATTGGGGCGTGCCGTGTTGCTTTAACGCTTTGACTCCCTCTCGCAGGGCGGCTTGGTACACCCACAGATCGCCGCTGTAGGCGATCATTCGGAAGCCTTGGTCGAGCAACTTTTGCCCGCTGGCTACATCCCCCACCATGAACGCGGGGACTTTGCCGTGACGACGACACGCTGCCAGCACACGTTCGACTGCGTCGATGAACTTGGGATGATCGAACTGCACGGGAATTCCCAGTGAATTGGCCAGATCGAAGTGGCCGATCCACAGGACATCGACTCCCTCGACGGCCGCGATCTCTTCCACATTTTCCAAACCGGCGGCTGTTTCGATCTGAGCGATCAACAGCGTCTGGCTGTTGGCACTGTTGATCTTATCCATGATGTCGCCCCCCGCGTAGTCATCGTGTGCGACGTTGAACGCCGCCCCGCGCCGGCCGACCGGTGGATACTTGGCGGACGCCACCAGCTTCGCCGCTTGCTCGGCACTCTCGACCATCGGCACCATGATTCCCATCGCTCCCATGTCGAGCACGCGCGCGATGAAGTGGTACTCGGTGGCCGGGATGCGAACCAGCGGGATCATCTCGGTGCAACGCGTCGTCGCGATCAACATCCGGATTGTCTCGATGCTCCAGCCCGTATGTTCCATGTCGAACAGTCCGAACTCGGCACCCGCGTTCGCCGCAATGCGACCGATGCCGGTCGTGTTGAACTCGAACAGGAACGTGCCGATCGACACGCCGCCGGATTGGATCTTTTGTTTGACGTGGTTGGTTCGCATGGTGGTCTTTCTGAGGGAGGTTGTGGTGGCTGTTCTTCGTTTCACCGCGTGGGCAACGCCCCGTGCGTCGATGGGTATGGGAACCTATTTCGCTCAACGATGCGCGCGGCGTTGCCCACGCGGTGAAACGACGCGGTTGACGTTTTGAACGTACTCGTGATCTCACATCAGTGCCGCCAGCTTGTCGAGCAAGCCCGGCTGCGAAAGAACATCGCGGTTGACGACATTCTGCGGCAGCCGTCCCGCTGCGACATCAAGGATGCCGCGACACGCATCCTGACCGATTCCACGAAACAATTCGTCGGTCCAGCAGACCGCGTGTGGCGAAAGGATCACGTTGTCGAGACCGAGCAGCGGGTCGGTCGATTCGATCGGCTCGTTCTCGAAGACATCGAGCGCCGCTCCGGCAATGCGTCGTTCGCGCAGCACGGTTGTCAGAGCCTGTTGATCGACGATTGGGCCGCGTGCGACGTTGATCAGAAACGACGACGCCTTCATGCGACCGAGTCGCTCGGCGTTCAAGAGGTGGTGCGTTTCGGGAGTCAACGCGCAACAGATACAGACAAAGTCGGACTGTTCGAGGAGGCCATCGAGACCCAGCAATTCCACGCCACTCGCCAGCGCATCAGCCTGCGAAACGAACGGGTCATACGCCACGTGCCGCATCTCCAGCGGAGTGACGACGCGCAGAATCTCACGCCCGATGTTGCCTAATCCAACCAGTCCCAGCGTCCGTCCGGTCAGACCGACACCCATCTCGTTGAGCTTCTCGTGCCATCGGCCTTCGCGCGTCAGACGGTCCTTGGCCAGCAGCTTGTGCGACAGAGCGAGCATCAGCGCCAGAGCGGAGACGGCCACCGGGCGTCGCACACCCGCAGGCGTAATCGTCAGCATCACGTTATTGCTGGTGCAGGCGGCGACATCGACATTGTCATAGCCGACTCCAAACCGCGCCACGAGTGACAATCGGTCACAACCCTCCAGTGTCGCGGCCGTCACGCGCGGAGCCAGCACGAGCAAGGCGTCGAACTGATTCGCGACTTCCGCCGGCAGTTCCGAACCACAGTCCGGAAGAAAATCCCGCTCAATCCGTGTGTTCTGCGCGAGTACGTCCAGCCCGATGTCTCCAAAACCGACTGAGCCATCCGGCTTCAAAAAGTCGCGCGTCATTCCCACGCGAAACGGCTTCTGCATCACTTGCCCCTTTGCCAATAGTTGTCGTTATTTTTGCGCGGCGGGGATCGTACTTCCCGATCTCCGACCGACAATCACGTCACGAACTGTCCGATACCCAGCGTTTGACTTCACATCACGCTCAGCGACCGAAGTTCTTCGGCAACTCCAGCGACCAGACCTCACTGCTCAGAGGTTGAGCGTGTCCACCGGCCACCCAGATTTTGTCCTGGAACACGTAGGTCGAATGTTCGTGGCGTTCCTTCCAAACGACGTTCGACTTGAGCTGCCGCCAGTCCTTGCCGTCGCGTGAGTGCCACACGTCCCCCCAGTTTTTTGACGGTCCGTTCGACCAGCCGCCCAGCACCCACATCTGGTCGCGATAGACGACGGACGAGAACCATAATCGTGGCGACCAGCCTGCGTGTTCGGTCACGCGCTCCCACGTCTTGCCGTCGCTCGATGACCAGACATCGTTCATCGCGTGATACTCGGGGACATAATTGCCACCGCCGAAAACGTACAGCTTGTCGTTCAAGACCGCCGCCTGATGGTACGCACGGGGCGACCAGCCGCCGGCGGCCGTGACCAGATCCCATTGCTTGCCATCCGCCGATGACCAGACATCATTCTTCAAACTGGACTTGTCGCCGAAGTAGTAGTTCTCGATCCCGCCGAGCATCCACATGCGGCCTTTGAACTCGACAACCGCCGCCGCGATGCGCGGACTCCAACCCGACTTCGATTCGAGCGTCCATTGTTTGCCATCGGTCGAAGACCAGACTTCGTTCGTCGCGCCATGACCGGCCAGCCGTCCGTTCGTCCAGCCGCCCATAAACCACATCTTGTCTTGGAACGTCAGCGTCATCGGCAGATCACTGTACTTCCACGGAGCCTCTTGTTCGATGAGCGACCACGCTTGGCCGTCGGCCGAACTCCAGACATCGCGCGGCGGTGACTGGAACGAATCGAACCAGCCTCCAAATAGCCACAACTTGCCTTGAAAGACCAGCTCACCACTGGAATCGCGCGCGCGCCAACCGGCATCGCCCGTGACCTTGTTCCAGTCCGGCCCCATCTCTTGTGCCAAGAGCGATGTCGTGGTGAACAACATCAAACCAAAGGCAATTGTCAGACAAGAACGGATCTTCATGGCGGGTCTTTTTTAGAGGATGCCGCGAGACACGGCAGGGGGAAGCATCACTCTCTCAAGGTCCGATAGCCATCGCAACCGACACCGCTGGAATCATCGACACACGCCACAAGACCGTTCGGATTGTCGATCCGGTCGCGGGAGTTCGTGTTGTTTGTTCGGCACGAAACGGCGGATCGGAGCCACTCCAATTTGTGAGCTAAGTTCCGATTGGGATCCGGGGCTTCCGAACGAGTGTGCGTCAAACCGGGTATCACTGATGTCTCGTTTCAAACTGGGGATCACGCCGCTCCCAGAAAACTCGCCGGTCGATTCCGTCTGTTCTCTGAAAGCCGCTCATGAGCTTCGCATTCGTTGCCACCGAAAACATTTCCTCATTGCTGGACGAGATTCAGAGCCGCTTTCGGCCTGAAGAACCTCTAATCGGTCTGTCGCGGTCATTGCCGCGACCACGGCTTTCTGCCGCATCGCTGCACACCGTGCCGCAGTCGGTTGAGATTGCGAAGCCGTTGATGCCAAGTGCCGCGTCCGTTTCGACCGCGAAGATCCTGATCGTCGATGATGATCCGATCAACTTGAAGATCTGTCAGAAATACCTGCGCGAGTTGGGCTACGTGAAGACCCACGGCGAGACCGATCCGATCCGCGCGATGGACACCATTCTCGACGACCGCCCCGATTTGATCGTACTCGACGTGATGATGCCGGTCGTGAGTGGCCTCGATCTCTTGCAGTGGATTCGCGGCCAAAGTGAATTGGCGCAGATCCCAGTGCTGATCCTGTCCGCTGCGAACGATCGAGAGACGCGGTTGGCGGTTCTCGAAGCGGGCGCATCCGACTTTCTCACGAAGCCGATTGACCCGTTTGAGTTGGCTCCGCGTATCCGGAACGCGTTGACGATCAAGCGGTACCAAGACCAAATGCGCGACTACGCGAAAACGCTTGAGGAAGCGGTATACGCGCGCACGGCCGATCTCGAAGCATCACGATTGGATGTCGTGCATTGTCTGGCGCGGGCCGTCGAATACCGAGACGATCACACGGGACGGCATGTGGAGCGCGTCGGTCGGTATGCGGAGATCATCGCGCGCGGCATGGGTCTGGATGCCAAGTTTTGTCGCGATCTGGCGCAGGCGGCGCAGTTGCACGACATCGGCAAGATCGGCGTCCCGGACGAAGTCTTGATGAAGCCGAGTCGGTTGACTCCCGACGAGTACGAGCGCGTGCAAACGCACGTTGCGGTCGGCAAGAGGATTCTCGAACCGAGGTCCGACCTCGAAACGGATCGCGTGCAGCAACACGTTCAGATCGGGTCCCGCATCCTGAATGTGCCGAAGTCGCCGCTCCTGTCGATGGCCTCACGCATCGCGCTGACGCATCACGAAAAATGGGATGGCTCCGGCTACCCGTTGGGCTTGGCGGGGGAAGCCATTCCGCTGGAAGGCCGGATCACCGCCGTGGCCGATGTCTTCGACGCCCTCAGCAGCCGACGCCCGTACAAACCTGCGATCGCGCTGGACGTGTGCTTCCAGATCATGGAGCACGAACGCGGTTCACATTTCGACCCGCAGGCCATCGACGGATTCTTCGCACAACGCGAGGCCATCATTGCGGTCAAGAACGAACTCGCGGACCCGGAATCTACCTCACACGGCCATGAGTGAGATGCTCGATGCGGGCCGTGTACCGTCAGGACACGGGTTTCTGCGACGCGATCAAGAACCCGCAGCCTGACGGCCTGCGGCTCGCCAATCTCTCCGCTGGGCTGTGTGAGGAATAAGGCCGTTTCAGCGGCAGGCAGCTTCACCCCGCCAGCGCTTGCTCGAAATCGGCGACCAGATCATCCGGATGCTCGATGCCGACGGAGACACGCAGCGTACTGTCGGTGATGCCCGCCTCACGCCGGGCCGCTTCGTTCATTGAGGCGTGACTCATCGTGTCCGGGTATTCGATCAGAGACTCGACGCCACCGAGCGATTCCGCCAGTTGGAACATCTTCAATTTCGACAGCACTTGCTCGACGAACGGCCGACCGCCCTTCACGTCAAAGCTGAGCATCGCGCCGAATCCCGACTGCTGCCGTTTCGCGAGAGCATGCTGCGGATGATCGGTCAGCCCTGGGTAGTAGACGTGCGCGACACGCGGATGCGCCTGCAGGTACTTCGCGACAATCATCGCTCCGCGCTGGTGAGCCTCCATGCGCGGGCCGAGAGTTTTCACGCCACGCAGCACCAGCCAAGCATCAAATGGTGAACAAGCCAGACCGAGGGCGTTGACGATGTAAGAGATCTTCTCGGCATGGTCCTTCTGTCGCGTGATGACACAGCCGCCGACCACATCCGAGTGACCGTTGAGATACTTCGTGGTCGAGTGGACCACGATGTCGCAGCCGTGCTCGAACGGGCGTTGGAGATACGGCGACAAGAACGTGTTGTCGGCGATCGAGATCGCGTTCCCTTGGCGAGCCACATCGCAAATCGCGGCGATGTCCACGATGTTGAGCAATGGATTGCTCGGCGTCTCAATCCAAACGCACTTCGTTTTCGCGGTCATCGCCCGACGCACGTTCTCGGGATCGCCCATGCGGACGAACGAGAATTCGATTCCCATCTTGCGAAAGACCGAATCGAACAGCCGGTACGTGCCGCCGTAAATGTCGTGACCGGCGATGATGTGATCGCCTGGTTGGAACAGGTGCATCGTCGCGGCAATGGCCGACATTCCCGTGCTGGTCGCCCGGCAGTCGATGCCGCCCTCAAGAGCTGCCAGATTTTCTTCCAAAGCCTTGCGCGTCGGGTTCCCGCTGCGCGTGTAGTCGAACCCGCGATTGGTCTTCAAATCGTCCCAACGAAAGGTCGAGGTCGTATAGATCGGCGTGGTCGCGCTGAGGAACGTCGAATCCTTATCGACACCAACATGGACGCAGCGGGTCTCAAATTGCATGGCAACTGTTCCTAGATCGAAAGCGGTCTGTTCAAGGGCGCGGCATCGTATCCGCTTTTTTCTCGCCTTGCCTCCCAGGAAGGGAGGCCGGAGATAAGGGACAACGAATGCCGAACATTCGATTGGTCCAAGATCGGATCTGATTTCGATTATGCCGCAGTGACACAAAACGAATCGCTTAACATCGACGCTCTGGGGAGAACAATTTGTTCGACAAGGCGGACGCACCGCAGCTCGAAATCGCTTCCCCAAGAATTGCGGTGAGACGACGAAGCGGCCGGGCGTTTTAGTCAAGCAGATCAATCCTCACAAGACGATTTCACTTGGCGAACATGCCTGCTGGAATGGTCGCGCTGACGATATTCAGATCGCTCTCTGCAGCCGCGATAAATGGGGCTTTTCACAATTTGGGACGGCTGCTAAAAGTCCACACTTCAGGGACAGGCTCATCGCAGTGAGTCGTGCTAGAACGGTAAAAGACCGGCGGCAGCACGCGCTTCGTCCACTTCCGTTTCATCAAAAACTTCGGATCGAATTCAAAGAGGTTCATCGCATGACGACGACTCACGGACTGGCAGAAAAGATTGCGAACCAGCAAGCCATGATTGGGGTGATCGGCTTGGGTTACGTCGGTCTACCGCTAATTCGGGCCTTCGTGCGAGCTGGATTCAAGACGATGGGCTTCGACGTGGACCAGTCGAAGGTTGACAAGCTCAAGGCGGGACAAAGTTACATCAAGCACATCGACAGTGCGGCGATCTCCAAGCTGATTCAAGACGGCGTCTTCGAGCCAACCTCCGACATGGGCCGGCTCGGTGAAGCGGACTGCGTCATCATTTGCGTCCCGACGCCACTGAATGAGAGCCGCGATCCCGACCTGAGCTACATCGAAGGAACGGCGCACTCGATCGCGAAGACACTGCGAAAGGGACAACTCGTCGTTCTCGAAAGCACGACGCATCCCACCACGACGCGAGAGAATGTGCTGCCAGTGCTCAACGCCACCGGACTGACGGCGGGTAAGGATTACTACCTCGCCTTCAGCCCCGAACGCGAAGACCCCGGCAATCCGACATTTGAAGCGGCCACCATCCCGAAACTCGTGGGCGGGTACGACGAGGTCAGCGGCGACCTGTCGATGGCGATGTACGGGCAGGCCGTCGTCAAGGCGATTCGCGTGTCGAGCATGGAGATCGCGGAAGCAGCCAAGATTTTGGAGAACACCTACCGCGCGGTGAACATCGCGATGGTCAACGAACTGAAGATGCTCTACGACAAGATGGGGATCGATGTCTGGGAAGTGATCGACGCGGCCAAAACGAAGCCGTTCGGTTTTCAAGCGTTCTATCCGGGACCGGGTCTGGGCGGGCACTGCATCCCGATCGATCCGTTCTATCTGACGTGGCTGGCACGCAAACATGGTGAGCAAACGCGGTTCATCGAATTGGCCGGTGAAATCAATACGCACATGCCGCACTACGTCATTGCGCGGCTGGCCGAATACCTGAACGACGCCAGCAAGCCGATCAAGGGGAGCAAGATTCTGATCCTCGGCGCGGCCTACAAGAAAGACGTGGACGATCCTCGTGAAAGCCCGACGTTCGAGTTGATGAAGCTGCTGCTGAAGCGCGGAGCCGTGCTGAGCTACAACGATCCGCACGTCCCTTCGCTACCGAAGATGCGGCACTATCCAGACTTGCCCTCGATGGACAGCCAAGCATTGACGCCCGCCCTTCTCGCGGCTCAAGACTGCGTGCTGATTTCGACGGATCACTCGGCCTACGACCACGACTTCATCGTGAAGCACAGCCGCCTCGTGCTGGACACGCGCAACGCGACGAAGAACGTCAAAGAAGGCCGCGAGAAGATTCGCAAGGCGTGACGCCAGCCGAGGGCACTTGTCGTAGCATGGGCGGCTCGCCCATGCTACCAATGACTCGTGCTTCCAATGAGCAGGCGGGTCGCCTGCTCTACGTCCGAGACCACGCCGTGATCCACTTCAAATGGCAACCCTCCCGCCGCGACCTGCGAGTCTTCGCGCTAGGGCTGGCCCTGTTGACGGGCATCCTCGCGCAGGGATTGCTGCGGCGAGGCGGCTCGTCGGCAGGGCCGATCGCGCTGGCATGCGTGTCAATCCTGTTGGGCCTCGTCGGTGCAGTCCGCCCGACGCTGGTGCGACCGATCTATCTGGTCTGGATGCTGGTGATGTTTCCGATCGGCTGGTGCGTGTCACACGTGTTGCTGGCCGGCGTCTTCTGGCTGTTGATCACGCCGCTCGGTCTGGTCTGGAAGTTCCTCGGGATCGATCCACTGCACCGCCGGTTCGATCAGCACTGTGAGTCCTATTGGTCCGAGCGTCCACCCTCTCCACCCGCCGCCCGCTACTTCCGGCAGTTTTAATGGCGAACCAATTTGAACAGGGCTCTTGGGCGTAAGCCCTCTTCAACTGACCCGAGCGGGGTGGCGTCAGCCCCTTGGTTCTTTGC
>JAYVDI010000081.1:0-15668 GCA_043749505.1 Schlesneria sp.
GTTCTTTCGCGGAGCGAAAGACGACTCACACGAAAACCAATCTGTGACGCAGCACTCGCGATTGGAGCGATCCAGACCTGAGACGCAACCGAAGGCAGACTTCGCTCACGCTTCAACCTTCGCACACTCGACTTGTCGAAATCGTCACCGCAGCCGATTTCTACTTCGCCACGGGTGCGGGAGCTGCAGGCTTGGGTTCGACCGTGGGCTTCGGTTCCTCTTTCGGTTTCAGTGGGGACAGTCGAGCGTGCGCTTGGTTGAGAGCCGCGAAGATTTCATCGAGACGTTCATGGACTCGCGCAGGCTGTTTGATGGCGAGGCTGCGGCCCAACTCCACGATCGAACCGTGCTTGGCATCCCAATTCGGGACGAGTGTCGGCAGCGCGCCGATCAGGTCTTGGATCGCGGTCTCATCGGCAACGGGATACAGCCGCAGCTCGATCTCGGGTGCAGCAAGCTCGTCGTTCACGACGGCTCCCTGACGGAGATCGTCCAACAACTCAGCAGTCTCTAAATGGCAGGTGTGAGTCTGCCGGATGACGAGCCATTCCGGCACGACTTTCCACAGTATGCCCCCTTCGCCATCCTGTTGTTCCCATAGTCCTGATGTTGTCTCTTGAATGGTTGTCAGCAATTCAGATGCGGAACGCGCTTCGAGAATGTCGCCGGTGTAGCAGATTCGCATCGACTGCATTTCCCGAGCCTTGCTGACAGTGGTGACCACCAACGTTCCCTCTTCAACCACGAATGTCAGCATCAGTGGATCGAGCAGCTTGTGCAGCACGGTATCGAGTAGTGCGCCGTTCATTCGGAGCGTGACTTGTTGTTCGAGATCGACTCCATCATTTACGAGGGACTCCTTGTCGATCCACAACCGAAATCCACAACGGCTAGCGAGCAAACTGAGCGGTTCGCTCAAGGCAACGTCTCGCGCGTTGACCAGCTGAGGCTCGGCCAGCTTCTTGAAGATCGCCGCATCTTCCTCATGAGGGTAACCGGGACGGGCGACGAGAACCGACTTCGTCTTCGCTCCGCGCACGACGAACTCTTCCACCGCCTGCAACAGCTCGCGGATCAGGAAGTGAGACTGATAGTCTTGCTGCACGATCAACCGGCCGTGGCCGCTTTGAACCGTCCCACCCTCTCCATCGACCTGCATCCACTTCGTTCTCCCGTGAACATTTTCCGTGATCAGTCCGACGAGCAACTCCTCTTCTTTCATTGACGGACTGCTGATCGGAATGCCTAACCCCAACTGTCCGAACCCACCGGGGGAATACGAACCGCCACCAAACTGTGGCAGCACGAATGAGGATGTGCCTGCCTGCTCTGCTTGGTCTGGAACGCGGAAGAAACCACCACCTCCGGCTGGTTGGCCTGAACCAGCACTACCACAGTAGCCACCGCCGCCAACACCCATGTTCACGCGAAGCCGTGGCGGCAACTTCTTGAGTTGTGGTTCGAGTGCCGCGACGATTGCCTGCACGTCGTAAGTCCGCGTGACGAAAATTTCACTCGCTTTGGCTTGGGTCGTGATCGTCAGCACTCCGTCGGAGCCATGCCATTCCAGTGCGAGCGGCTTCAGCAGGAAGTGCAGTGCTTGCCAGACGGTTGCCGTGCCGAGATTCAGCGTGACCTGCATCTCATCCGTCGAGATGCTGTCCGCCGTCAGTGTCTCGCGATCAATCCACAGGTTGACTCCCGCCGTCTTGGCGAACGTCGCGAGCACCTCTTCGAGCGGAGCGTTCTCCCACTCGGCCTTCACTTGTTTGTGCAGACCGGCCAGCAGTCGAGATTCCGCTTCGCGCGAGGCTCGTCGCGCTGCGGTGAGGTCCGCGCCCGCAACCGGTTCCGCCGCGAAGGCACGCTCGACAGCCGATTCACGCCCCACAACCAACGCACACAGACAGACCGCCAGACAACAACGAACGCGCGACATGATCGAATCTCCGAGCAGGGAAACCGAACCGAGAGGATGGGAGAAGTGAGCTGCAACAGCGGCGGCGATTGTATCCAGCCCCAGACCGTTCGCCACAGATAGAAAATGGGCGAGCCACAGGCCGGTGTGCAGTCGTTCGTTAGTGGTAGCCCTGTCGCTCCGCGACAGGAAGCGTGAACGTCCGGGCGACGCTTGCTGTGGATTCAAGCTGGATCGAGAGCTGGAGATCCTTGGTTGATCTCGCCTCCTGTCGCGGAGCGACAGGGCTACCACCAAGAAACGACTGCACCCCACGGCTCGCCTCGAACATCTCACTCACCGCTCGTCACTCACGGTGACGAGGCCACTTGATAGCGATGCGGCGTGTGCGGCGAAGCGTTCATCGGCGTGAGGGATCGTCGCGCGAAGACGGGTCGAGAGGTAGCCAGGCTTGCCGTTCGTTTGGAGTTCACGAACGTAGCTCAGCAGCACCTCGCGCGAGTCGTCGCTGTGATGCAGCAGGAAATGAACCCACGCCCACGACTCCAGGTAGTCGGCCTTCTGCATGTCGCCGACCGCTTGGAGCGATTCGAGTCGCTCCAAGTTCGGATGCCAGCCCTTGGCGAAGTCGCTCGCCACGCGCGAGGCATATTCGCGGTTCAACCCCGCCGGACGGCTGGCAACTTCAAAGTACTCGGCCAACCCCTCGTCGAGCCACAGCGGAACGTCTTGCAGCGAGGCATGCAGCACGCCGTGCGTGTACTCGTGCCGCAGGTCTTCCTGAATCTTCTCGCCCCAGAATGTGTAGACGGCCAACTCCTTGGCGGTGCCGACGAAGTACGCGCGGCGCGGCGGCAGATTCGGGTAACGGACGTGCAGGTACTGCGCGTAACGGACCTCATCCGAGAAGAGGTACACCGTGACCGGCTGCTTCTGAACGGGAAGTTGCAGCGTCTCGGCAATCTCATCACGCAGACCGTCGAGATCGCGCAGCAGCCTGTGATTCTTGGGGAGTTTGACATCGCTGCGGACGAGCAGGTGTTCGTTCTCCAACGCGCGGCGCGTCGGCAACGCGATCGGAGCCGGACGCTGGAGTGCCTGACAACCGATCACGCCGAATAGGACGGCCAACACGGACCATTGAGACCACGCCGCACAAAACGCTCGTGGTCGCTTGTCGTGGCTCGCATCAGTATCGTCACAGTGAGGTCCGGTCATCGTCGAGAGTGCGTCCGAAAGACAGGTACACGGCGAAGAAATCACGTTCGTTGTCAGTGCCATTTCTCCTCTCGCCCCGACTTTGCGGGGAGAGGGGCCGGGAGTGAGGGGTTCTTCTCTCGGCACCCAACAGCCCCGAGCCAGTCAGAATCCCAACTGTCAGAGATCACCGTCTTCAAACTCGGACGACAATCAACGCCGCGCTTCATCGTCCCCCGCGCGGCGAGTCAGTCCGATCCCGTTGAGTGCTTCGTCAACAACCCCCTCTTGAACGGCCGCCTTCAAACGCTCGCCGTGTCCAGACTTAAGCATGTCGCGCGTCAGGGTCGGATGTTTCCGCCAGTCGGAGAAGCTCCAATTGCGGATGTCCACGTAAGCATCTTCCAACGCGACACTTGTTCGACCCACGACCAAATATCCGTCGTTGGCCCGCACCAAATGAAAGTTGAATCCGCCGTAAACCAGCACCCCGCCAAGCAACATTCCGAAAAACAAAGCAGAAAGACGACGCATGGCGGAAACTTCCTTGTTCGTTCGGCGCAGGGCAACGACGAGGGATCACTAGCCAATCCAGATGGCTCAAACCTCGCTGAAGGGGCGGGATTCTTGCAGAAGCCGACAGACCCAACAAGACCGTTCCCGAGCTGTGCGAGTACGATGAATCCGTTTCCAAAACGGTGATTGGAAGTGAACAATTCCTGTCACGCGACCTGTCACGCATGTCCCGGCCTTGACGTGTCGATATCATTCCGAGCCGATGCGGAGCCGCTCGGTCGCTGCACAATGTCACTTTGAAAATCGCACTCGCTCAGATCGAGACACTCATGGCGAAGACACTCCTCGAATACGCCGACTGGCTGACTGAACGACAACTGCGCTGGCCCGCGCCGCCGAAGTCGGAACCGGCGAAGGCGACGCCGTATCTGAAGCCACTGACCGCCATCAAAGCGGTCTCTTGGAACGTGTACGGGACGCTACTGCGGATCGCCGATGGCGAGCTGCTCTTTCAGCATCCGCAGGCGATCCGTATGGAAGTCGCCCTCGACAAGACGATCCAAGAATTCAACATGTGGAACAGCATGACCCGCAAGATGGGCCAGCCGTGGGAGTACATGTTGCAGAAATACGTTCACGCGCTGGAGGAGCAGCAGATGGCGTCGTCGGGACGCAAGGGCGACATGGTTGAGGTGAACTCTTCCAAGCTGTGGCTGAAGTTGATCGGGATGCTCGACAAGAAGGACTATCAGTACGACACGTCGATCTACGGAGACATGGACGGACTGTCCGAGAAGATCGCGTACTTCTTTCACAGCGCGTTGCAGGGAGTGGAAGCCGCGCCGAATGCGCACGCGGCGCTGTCGGCGGTGGTGGGAGGCGGCTTCCGTCAGGCGCTGTTCGCCGACGCTCAGCCGTTCACCGTGACGCAGCTCATCAAAGCCTTGCGAGAACAAGGACCGGTCGCCGCTCCCGACAGTTTGTTCCAGCCCGCACTGCACACGTTCTCGTACCTGGAAGGGGTAAGGAAGCCCGCTCGAACCATATTCCTGCGCGCGATGGACCGCTTCAACAAGCTCGGCCTTGAACCGGAGAACATTCTCTACATCAGCTCGCACGTGCGTGGCGACTTGTCCATCGCCAAGTCGATCGGCATCAGAACGGCCCTCTACGCCGCCGAGAAAATCGCCTTGCGAGCCGACTCTGAAGACATGAAGGATCCGGCCTTGAAGCCCGATCGCTTGATGACTGATCTCGCGCAAGTCCGCGATCTCATCGGCGTGTAGAGGGCGGAGTGTTCATACCTCTCGCGGCCATGCCGCCTCGTTTAACTGCGTGGGCAACGCCCCGCGCGTCGAGTGACGTGAAAAGTGGTCTTGTCGCACGACGCGCGGGGCGTTGCCCACGCGGTTAAACGAGGCACACGCTCTCACTCATGCCCGCACGAGGTACACTTGGAGCGACGCTCACAAACCGCCGAGGTCCGATTTGAGCGGCAACGACGGAATGGCGGGATCGACGGGGATGAATCGCGGTAGCACGAATCCGCCGATCCGTTGTTTGACCACTTCAAACGAAGTGTTGCGAACGTTGACTTCCGTGGTGTCGCCCTTCAAGTTTTCAGGGGCCTCTTGCGTGATGTTGGCGGCCCACCACAGTCGAGCGTCTCCTTTGCGTTCGAGGACGATGCTGTAGACGTGCTTGGTCTCGACCACCTTCGTTCCCGGCTTGTCGAAGGGTGAGCGGGGGAATCCGGGCGGTCGCGGAATCGGCGGCCCAAACCCGCGGCCCTCGGTGTACTCGATCGTCTGACCGGCGACCTCGGTGTAGACGACCTTCAGGACGACCGGCTGATTCTCGGCGACACTGATCCCCAACTTGGTTAGCCGTCCGGTCAGAGTCGTATGCAGTTGGTTGGTCACATCCTGTCGCGGGGCGAACCGAGGTTCACCCACTTCGTAGACGATGCTGATCGGCGAGTACGGCCCAATGACGCAGTCCACTTTGTCTGCGATCGCCTTCGTCGCTTTGGCCAGTTCGTCGCGAGGAATCTTGATCGCGGCAACCTGCCCGTTGTTCGGGCTGCCTCCCGAGACGATGACATGATCGGCATCAAGGACAACGACGGGGTGATTGTAGTGCGGGGCCGATTGCAGTTCCCAGACGACCATTTTGGTGGCGCGATCGAACAGTTGGTGGCCGTGGACCAACCAACCCGATTTGTCGGGGAGGCAAGCCAGCCCGCCGCGCGAAAAGTAATTGGCAACCGAAACCGAGTCGCCCCATTCTTCGAGCAGCTTCCCGCGGTTGGACCAGACGAGCAGTCCTGTTGCGAGCACCGCTGCCAGCTCTTCGTTATCGGGTGAGAACGCGACGCCCGAGCAACTGTTGAAAGCCTGCGGGCCATTCGCGGGAGCGGCCATCGTCGCCGCGCTGACGCCCTTCACCAAGTCGTACACCTTGAGCGACTGCGCTGACGCGACCGCCAGAAACTTGCCATCGTCACTGATCGTTCCCGACCGGCTGCTACAGATTTCGGTCGTGAATTCCTTTGACGCCTTCTTGGGCTTTTCGATGTCGTAGACCGCGACGCGCGCACTGGCGCCGGACGTGAACGCGGCCACCAATCGCTTGGCCTCGGAGAACTGAAGCAGCGTCAATTTTGTGGCACCGTTCGGCGTGGGCAGATCGAACTTCGTCTCGCCCGCCACTTTCTCCTTGAAGTAGATTGTCAGCTTTTGTCCGGACTCATCCCCTTCCGCGAAGCAGGTCCCGTCCGCGCTGACCGCTTGCAGTGCGTTCTTGTCGCCCCCGCCGAACCCGGCCGGCGCGGCCCAGAGCTCCTCACCCGAGGCCGTGTCGTGGATGCCTCGATCGAGCGCGACGAACTTCCCGCCGGGCGCGATTGCGACCTTCGCGTCCTTCCCCGAGTGACCGACTTGAAACTTGGACTCGACCGCCTGCCAGCGTGTCTCAACCACCGCCGTCGCTGCGGGAGCGGTTGGCTTGATCGGTGCCGTTGGCTGGGTCGGAACCGTCGGTGTGGTGTTCGTCGTTCCGGCGGGCGGCTTCGGGGCGGGAGCCACTGGTTGAGGAACGACCGGAGAGGCCGCGTTCGTTGTGGCGGGGACGGCTTGCGTCACTGGAGGCGGGGCGGGGAGCGGGGCGTTCGCGCCGGGTCGGAACAGCACGACGCCGATCACGATCACGGCCATCAGCCCAACGCCGCCTCCAATCATGAGGCCGTTCATGGAACCAGCGCCTCCGGTTTTCCGACGGCTCTTGGAACCGGAACGTCTCACCGGCGCGGCCTCTTCGTAGTCATCACCCGCATCATCGGGAACTCGCACCGATGCACCGCATTTGCACCGGACCTTCTTTCCGGACGAGGTCTCACTGACTCGGAACTCGCGACCGCAGTCGTCGCAGTTGACTTCGATACTCATGGTGATTGGCTCAGGATGATGGAAGTGAAGTGAGTCGTCGGGTGCGTGGAGGCGTCGGAACGCACCGGCTCAATAATCCGCGATGGTGCGTTCCGAAGACTCCACGCACCCGACCCGACTATCGCCCCAGTCCCGGCTTGGCGGCGGGGGGCTTCTCGGTGCCGTCGATGGTCAGCGACGAAACGCCCAGACCTTGAGCCGACAACTTGTCGAAGATGTACCTCGGAAACGCCAGCGTTTGGAAGTAGATCGACGGAGCGGCCCACATCCCTTCGGCCAGCGCGGCGGCAAGGCTTCTGTCGCTGCGGTACTCGACGGACCACATCGCATTGGACGATTCCGTGCTGACTTCCCAGTGCTTCGTCCCGCCCGATTCGAGGTACGCCGCACAGAGGACGAACTCTTTCTGGACCTGCTGCACTTCACCCGTGTTGCGCGAGCGGTACTGCATCGACTGCCCCGTTTTCTTCTCCATGAACAGCGTGAGAGTCAGCGGCTGGCCATCGGACACCGCGACGTTGTTGTTCGCCAATGCCTTGAGAACCGCCAGCCGCACTTCATCGACGAAACCGTTCTTGTTGGGGGGCGCGATCAACTTCAACTGCAAACTCACCGACTTGCCGGGCGCGAGCAGATAGTTCGGTTCGAGATTTCTGCCGGCAACCTCTTTCATCGCCAGCTTGTCGGGCATGGATTGAGCCACCAGAAACGGCGGCCCGCTCCCTTTGATCGACTTCGTGGTGACGTACCAATGTCGCCCGTCGGTGCTGTTGGAAATGTGTGCCCCGACGGGAAGCAGGTACTGCCAGACCATCAGCTTCTGCTTCACATCGAACAGCCGGTAGTTGTTGAGCAACACATGGTCATCACCGCACCAGTGCATTGGCATGGTGGCTGCCAACGCACGGTTGCCGCCTCGCCAGCCTCGCGCCAGCCGTTCGTTCTGCATCTTCATGCGATTCAACGCGAACATGTAATCCGCCTGAGCGTCGGGATGGACCGGTCCGGTATCAGGCGGAACCGGGATCGGATTGGAAGCTTGTCCGGTCTTCAGATCGACATCCAACAAGAACAGACTCCCCGCATCATCGAGCAAAATCGCGAGCCGCTCGCCGTTGGGATGGAACGCCACGGACGAGATCCCCTGCCCGTCCTCGATCCGGATTTCACCGCACGACTTGCCGGTCAGTGCGTCGCGGAAGTCGTACGTCTTGGTGTCGGCGAACGTCAGATACTTTGTCCCCTGAGTCAGCGAGGGCAGAGCGGCGTTCTCAATGCCATAGATCGCCTTGCACTGCGGCAGCTCCCACATCACGAGTTTGTTCCCCGCGTTCACTGTGGCGAGGTGGTTCGCGTCGATGAACGCCGCTCCGACGACTTCGCGCCGGTTCTCATTCGGTTCGTCCTGATAGGGTCGCCAGCCACAGACGTGCTTCCCATCATCGGCATAGACATCGACACGACCGACCGCCTCGTTGGTCTTCATCAGCACGCGCGTCCCTTCGGAGCTAACGCTGACGATCTCGCACGGCTGCGGCATGGGGAACTTGTGAATCGGCTTCCGCGCCGCAAGGTCGTACACGTCGATCCACGTCTCCTTCGGGAGCGGCTCCTTCCAGCGACCCTGATCGATCTCTCCATCGGTCACGCGCGCGAACATCCTTGCGGAGTCAGCACGCGCCACCATGACCTGACGCACGTCACCCTTTCCCTGTCGCAGCGGCATCCCGCGTGTCAGCAATCGCTCGGCGGGAGCCGGGGCGGGATCGGGTGTGACCGTCCAGTTGCCATCGCGGTCGGCATACGTCACGTCTTCGATGGACGACCAGTCGGGCTGGGTGAGCGACGGTAGTTGTCCATCGACCGGCAGTCCTCCTGCCTGAACGCTCTCCGAGGTCTTGGTGAGAACCTCTTCCTTGAGGACGTGTCCCAGCAGCGACGCATTGTTTCGCCCGCCATCCACGACCGAGACAATCGTGTCGGTCAACATCCGGCGCGAGCCTTCGACCTCAACTTCACTGGTTGGAATGCGGTAGATGAACTGCTTCGCGGTGCGATCCACCACACCGTGGCCCTTCACCAACCAACGCTGTCCGCTGGGGAACCAGACGAGCGGCGTGTAGTTCACCCAGCGAGACACGTTGAGAGATTCGACCATCTTGGCGCTGAGCGGGATCGACACGACCTCGCTCCCGTCCTGCATGTTCCAGACGATCAAGGTCAGGTCTTTGCTCCAGCCTTCTTCAAACAGTGCGGCCACTTCGTCTCCCTTGGGAGAGAACGCGATGTTCGCCAGCTCAACCCGCGACTGTGGCGTCGCGCCTTCCGCCTTGATGTTGCCGACAATGTCGCCGGATTCGAGATCTTTCAGTTGGAGTTCGACCGCTCCAAAACTGCCGCTGCTCTTGTAAGCGATGTACCGTCCATTCGGACTGATGCCACTCTTGGCGGGTTCTGATCTCTCGCCGAGTTGGAACTCATGCTCGATCTCACCCGAGGGAATCTTCAGCAGTTTCGCCTCGCCCCCGCGGCCGACTCCCAACAGGCGATCCGGTCGAGTGAAGGCCAAAAACTGCACGCCCCACGCTCCTTTGCCGAGCGAAAACTGACCGAGCGCCTTCTTCGCCTTCACGTCCCAGACATCAACATTGCCCTGAAAAGCCGCCGCCAAAAACATCCCGTCCGGTGACAGCGCCATCGTGTCGGACGAAAACGTCATCCCCTTCATCGAACCGAGTTTGGTGTTCGTGGCCAAGTCCCAAATATCGCGGCTCGATTTGGCGGTCGCGTTGTCTCCCACCGACATCACCGTACTCGGGACGTGAGGAAACAGGACCGAGGTCTTGCTGGGATTGTCACTGGGGAACTTCAGCAGGATCTTGCGTGACGCTTCCAACGTGACGGGATTCGGCAGCGGATCGGGCAACGCCGTCCAGTTGCTGGACGAGGCCTTCACCAACGTCTTGTTGGCGTCGCTGGCCGCTTTGGGGCCGAAGCCACTGTCGGGATCAGCCTTACTCGGCAGCTTTAAGTCGCCGCCGCTCGACAGTCCCCCCGCAACTTGAGGGTTCACGTTCGAGTTGTCTTTTGGAGCGGTCTTCTGACCGGGACCAAACTTGGGTTGTGTCGCTTGCGCGGGCGAGCCAGGTGGTGACGGAGCCACTGCCACGGGAGCAGGCACATCGTGCGCGATGGCCGGGGTCTGACCGGCATTCGGCGGTGGTGGCAACACGGCATTACCTCCACCACTGAACATCACGTACCCGAGCAGAGCGACCGCGATCACGCCACCGATAGCGCCGCCGACCACCAGGCCCTGATTGTCGCCTCGGCGCGGACGGCCTCTGCGCCCCGACTTCGAGCCACCCGCGCGACTGCTCGCCGCACGAGGCCCGCTGGGAACGTCGATGTCCTCACCGCAGTCCTTGCATGGTACGGTGTCGCCGCCAAGCTCGTCTCGAAACTTGTACCTCTTCCCGCAACCGGGACATTCGACGGCAATGGGCATAGCTGACCTGCTGGAGGTGAGAGGAGACTGCACGGGGATGAATGAGGGTAATGTTGAACCGCAAACAACCATCGTTTGACCGAATTCGCGGCGACATGTTGCCAAGAGACTCCGTCCGAAACAACTGCACCGGATGCACACCAAACCCACTTCCCACGTCATCTCGGATCGACGGGCGGAACGGTTTCCACCGCAGGGGTCGTCGGGCTGGAACGGTGGGCGTGGTGCGTCGGTTCCAGATGAAATTGGTGCAGCGTGCGATGGACCACTGGCGCGAAGACCATGCCCGACACCAAGATGACCACGAACCCGCTATAGAGGGCATACAGTCCCGCGAATAGCTTCCCGTTGTCTGTCTGCGGTGCCGTCAGCGGCCCCATGCCGGAGAGCAGCATCGACGCATTCAGGAACGAGTCCAACCACGACAGGCTCTCAAACACATGGTAACCAGCCATGCCCGCTCCCAACGACAGCACGATCACGCTCAACCCCGCCAAGATCGACAAAGCCAATCGGCGGAGATAGCGATCTTGAGGCAACAACGGGTGCGAGTGATGTTCAAACATGAGCGATCGACCTTTCGAGCGAGAGCAATGAACCTGAGTCAACGGATTGGCGGCGGATTCTATACCTCACGCGGCCGAGAGTAAGACATTTCTGAGCGAGGTGGCGTGAGTCCAATGGCACTCACTTTAGAAAGTAGCAGGCACATTCCATGGGCCGTTCCCTGCAATTTGCGGACGGCCCATGGAATGTGCCTGCTACTTTGCGGGTAACGTCTGTGCCATTGAGCGTCAGCCTCCTAGTTCTTGTGCGTCAGCCCGTTTGTAAAAAACCGGAGAGCTGACGCCACCCCGCCCAGATGTCTCATCAACGACCGCGCGAGGGATATCGTTCCCGCATTCTCCCTTCGCCCTTTGCCAGAGACGGGCCGAGGAGTGAGGGACCGCCTACTGCCGAGTGACCACTCGCAATCCTCTCTTCGCACGCAATCGCCACTCGCTTCATCTCTTCACACGAGATGGCTACTTTCGCAGGCAACGTGATTGCGGCGAGGTCTACGTTGCTCCAATAACTCCGACTTCGCTCCTCCCTCAACCCTTCCCCAGCAAAGAGGCCCGCGTCATGACTGTCATCCGAGTCGCCATTGGATTCCTGTTGCTTGCTGTCGCCAGCCCCGTCGCGTGGGGAGACTCATCCGAAACGAGACCGCTGCACATCGAAGGCTATGCCGGGCAGACCAGTTACCGGCCGGGTGAAGAATTGGCACTGCATGTCTCGACTAGCGCGAGCATCTTCTCCGTCGAGATCGCTCGATTGGGAGCGAAGACCGAAGTCGTTCATGCGACCGCGAACGTTTCCGGCGTCGAGTCACCGATCCCCGAGAATGCCTCGACGCACGGCTGCGGTTGGCCGGCACTCGTCAAGCTGCCGATCCCCGAAACGTGGAAGAGCGGCTACTACCAAGTGACGCTCAAGGCGGCCGATGGTGGCGGCAAGTTCGTCCAGCGCGGCCGTCGCACGGTCGAGGCGACTTGTTTCTTCATCGTCCGCGCCGCCAAGCCCGGAGCCAACACGAAGACGCTCATCCAGCTCTCGACCAACACTTACAACGCGTACAACAACTGGGGCGGATTCAGTCTGTACGGCTACCACGGACGAGCCAACGTCCAAGGGCATCGCGTCTCGTTTCAGCGACCCAGTGCCGGGCAGTTCGGTCAGTGGGAACATCCTTTCGTCGCTTGGGCCGAAGCGAACGGATACGTCCTCGACTACGCCGCCAACTCGGACCTTGAGTTTCATCCTGAAGAACTCAAGGCGTACAAGCTGGTCCTCAGCGTCGGGCACGACGAGTACTGGTCGTCGCTCATGCGAGACCACCTGGAAGCGTTCATCAAAGACGGCGGCAACGTCGCATTCTTCAGTGGCAACACCTGCTGCTGGCAAGTGCGGAGTGAAGATCGTGGTCAGGCTCTCACCTGTTGGAAGCAGTGGTACAACGTCGATCCCGTCTATCGCAATGGCGACATCAAACTACTTTCGACGGCATGGAGTCACGAGTTGATCGGTCGCCCCGAGAACCAACTGACAGGGGTCGGCTTTCTGTGGGGCGGCTATCACCGCAGCCACGGCCAGTTCATGGACGGCGCGTCCGCCTTCACCGTTCATCGCCCTGAACACTGGGTTCTCGAAGGGACGGGCCTGAAACGCGGCGACGCCTTCGGCGGCAAGGACACGATCGTCGGGTACGAGTGCGACGGCTGCGAGTTCGAGCTGCGCGACGGACTCCCCGTCCCGACTCATCGAGACGGCACGCCAGAGAACTTCATGATCCTAGGTACCTGTCCGGCCAAATGGGCACCCGACGATTGCCTCTGGTATGACAAGTTCCCCAAGGACCGAATCGGCTCCGCCACAATGGGCCTCTACACCCAAGGCGGCACCGTCTTCACCGTCGGCACCACCGACTGGGCACACGGCCTACGTGGCAAAGATCCAGCCGTCGAACGCATCACCAAAAACGTCCTCGATCGACTGGGGAAATGAGATTCATCGAAGGTGTGTGGTGGACATGCTCGCGGTATTCAAACAAGTCAAACTTGGCAGTGCTCGTCAGCCTTGAGACGCAGACTGCCGATTGATTTTTGACTTGCCACTCGCACCGCGTTCTCCAACGACTTTGAAGCAATGGGACAACTTCCATTTCGATACGGCGGGACAGTTGAATCGGGTTCCCAGTTCGAGAAAGTCATTTGCCGGATCGCTTGAGTATGTCGCCTGATTCGGACTCCTGTCGGACACGTCCAAATTGGAAATTGTCGTGCTTCATAAGACGGTGGTTCCATCGGGAACGACCAGTCGTGTTGGGCGGCGATGGACTTCAATCACTCGCAGAGCAGATCGGGGACTTCTTCGCTTCGGCGGACGGAACGAAAGGCGAACAGGGGCCGTCTTCACCGCGAAACGTGACCTATCCTTCTAGGGTTGGAATGAGTCGTTGCCTTCGTCCCCTGAGGCATTGTGGATGTCCCGCTTTGCACTGCCTGAACCTCGTGCCTCAACCGGCTTGCGTGGCGAGTCCATTGTCATCGACGAACTGATCGTGAGATACGGTTCGTTTACGGCAGTTGATCGGCTGAGTCTGACCGTGCGCGAAGGGGAGTTGTTCGGCTTTCTCGGGCCGAACGGAGCCGGGAAGAGTACGACCATTCGCGTCCTGATTGGAGCACACCGTCCGACAGCGGGGCGAGTCGAAATTGCGGGACACCGCTTGCCGCGCGACTTCGCGCGGGTCAAGCCATTGTTCGGCTACGTCCCCGACTCGGAAAACCACATGGAAGAATTCTCCGGGCGCGAGAATTTGGCGCTGTTCGCCAGTCTCTATGGCGTCCCGCTGGCGGAAGTCGATTGGGCATTGGAGCGGCTCGAATTGTCTGAAGCAGCGGACTTGCCGGTCCGGACTTACTCGAAAGGGATGAGAAAGAAGCTACTGATCGCCCGCGAAATCCTGCACCAGCCGCAAATTCTGTATCTCGACGAACCAACTGCGAACCTCGACCGGCATTCGACGGATGTCGTGCGAAAGCTGTTGCGAGAACTGACGGCGCGCGGCACCACCGTGTTCCTCACGACGCACGACATGGAAGAGGTCGAACAGATTTGCGACCGCGTAGCGATTCTGTGCAAGGGAAAGCTCGTCGATTGCGACACGCCGGTGAATTTCATGACGCGGCACGCCGAACGCAAGGTGCTAGTGCAATACGAGCAGTCCGGCGAGGTACTCCGCGAAGAGCTTGACCTCGACGATGGCACGCAGCGCGAGCGACTGGCGAACATCATTCGCTACGAGGCCTGCGTCCGTCTGCATTCGCAGGAATTCCAGTTTGAAGACGTGTTTCTCAAGTTGACGGGACAGGCCTACACATGATGCCTCGATTCGACAAAGTCAGAACGCTGGTCGGCCGTGAGGCGCTCCGGCTGCTGAAGAACCCCTCGGCGCTGATGGTGCTTGGGTTGCTCGTGGCGTTCTCGCTGCTGCTGGCCTTGAGCCGCAACGACAAAAGCCCCGCCATGAACTGCTGGATCGTTCATCCCGATCCGCTCGACGCAGGCGGGTTAGATGGGATGCAGAGCGACTTTGTCGAAAAACTCACTCTGCTGGCGCAGAAAACCAACACGATCCGCGTCATGCCGCTCAGCCGGATTGCGGTGTATCGCGAGCAGCGTTTGTATCCGCCATTCACGTGTGCCATCGAACTCCTGGAACTGCCCACCGCCGACGGTTCCTCGTCGCAGTTGAGCGTCGTGTATCGCTATCCCGGCGGAAAATCCGACGTTCTCGAACCGTTCCTGCGGTGGTTCTGGCCGATCGCCGTGGATCATTTCGGCCAGGTCCATGTCGTCGAAAAGGCGGCAGCGAGCCGCCCGATGTCGGCCACGTCACTCGTCATGGAACGGCTGCAATCCGGCTCGTTGAAAGACTTGATGAGTGAAGAACTCGCGGCGGCCATTCTGCTGCTGGTCGTGCAGTTCGTGACGTGCTGCCAGTTGATCGTGTCGTTCACGAGTCAGGATCGCGAACGCGGAACGTTGACGGCGCTCGCGCTGACGCCAATTACGATGTCGGAATTATTGCAGGCGAAGATCCTGTTTCACCTGCTGCTGTCGGCCGTCGGTTGCAGCGCAGTGATCGCCGTACTGAAACCGTCTGCGCTGTTGCACGGAAGTTTGTGGGCCACCCTGTTGCTGACAAGTCTGGGCTTATGCAGCGTTGGGATGGTGATCGCCTCGCTCACCAAAACACAAAGCGCGGCGAGCCTGCTGGCGCTCTGCTACATGCTGGTCGGAGCCGTCGTATTCTATCTGGCGACCAAGTTTTCGGCTTTCGCCGGCGTGAAGTCGTTCGCGTTCGAGAGCTACAGTTTTGGGATGGTCTTCGTCTCGCTCCAGCGACCGATTCCCTTGGCCCGCGCGACAGACCTGCCACCCATGCTGGCACTCGTTTGCGGTTGGCTCGCCGCCGCGACCTTTCTGTTTCGCACGCGCGGTTGGCGTTGAAGCAAGCTGACCGGTGAAACCAGCC
>JAYVDI010000082.1:0-10407 GCA_043749505.1 Schlesneria sp.
TGCCGCCGAGATCGATGACCTCCATCGAGCCAGCCCGTTGCAGGGTGTTGCGACCGAGTTGGCCTGGCTCTCCGCCGCTCAGGCCGAAGGGGGCGAAAGGGCCTCGGCGCTCGGAAAGGATTGAGACGCGGAGCGGCTTCAGGAACTCGATCAGGCGGACGATGCCGTCTCCGCCGCGATGCTCTCCTGCTCCGCCAGAGCCACGGCGGATCGAGAACTCGTGGATGCGGACGGGATAGCGGCGTTCGATCACTTCGGGATCGGTCAGCCGCGTGTTGGTCATGTGCGTGTGAACGGCATCGGCTCCGTCGGCGTCGGGCGTGGCTCCGCTGCCGCCGCAGATCGTTTCGTAGTAGCCGAACGTCCCGTCGCCGAAGGTCAGGTTGTTCATCGTCCCCTGACTCGCGGCGGCCACTCCCAACGCGCCGAGCAACACATCGACAACGCGCTGCGAAGTCTCGACGTTACCCCCCACCATCGCCGCACATTTTGACGGGTCATCGTGGGCGGGCGGGTTGAGCAGACATTCGGGCAGCACAATCGTGACCGGTTCCAGCACACCGCTGTTCAGAGGAATGTCGTCCTTGATGAGACACCGGAAAACGTACAGCACCGCCGCCGTGACGATGGCTCGATTCGCGTTGAGGTTCGTCGCCAGCACCGCCCCGGTCCCCGTGAAGTCAACCGTCGCGTGGCCGCTATCAATCGTGATCGTCACACAAATCGGCGAACCGTCGTCGAGGTGATCGGTGCGGGAGAAGTGGCGAGTAAACTGTTGTGCGCGGGTCTCCTGACCCCGCACACTGGCCCGACCGCAGGTCTCCTCTTCGTGTTTTTCTTTTCCGCCTTGCTCTGCCTCAATAGGAAGAGAAGACCTGCGGTCGGGCGTTTCGGCGGGGTCAGGAGACCCGCGCCAAACGGAAGGCTCTTGACACAATTCACGCAACGCCAGTCGCATCTTCGCCGCGGCCGAAGATTGAATGTGCCCCATGTAGGCTCGCACGACAGGCCAGGTTTGCTTCTCGACCAATTGTCGAAGCTGCATCGCACCCGTGTGATTGGCCGCTACTTGAGCCGACACATCAGCAAGGTTGTCCTCCACCGCGCGGGAGGGATGCAGACCGGATTGGAACATCGTCCGCAGTTCGGCCTCGCGCGACTTGCCGCCATCGACGAGCAAGAAGTTGCGGATCAGCACGCCTTCATCGGCGAGGGTCTTCGAGAACGGAGGCATTGAGCCGGGAACGATGCCCCCGATCTCGGCGTGATGGGCGCGGCTGGCGGTGAAGAACATCAGTTCGCCGGTTGCCTCATCGTGAACCGGCGTGACAACGGTGACATCGGGCAGGTGCGAGCCGCCTCGATACGGATCGTTCGTGACGAAGACATCGCCCGGCTTGAGGCTCGGGTTGTCCTCGATGATCCGCCGCACGGTCTCGCTCATCGCACCGAGATGGACGGGAATGTGGGGCGCGTTCACAACCAGATCGCCCCGCGCCGAAAAAATACCGCACGAGAAGTCGAGCCGTTCCTTCACATTCGTCGAGAGGCTCGTCTGTTGGAGCGCGATCCCCATCTGTTCGGCAATCGAGGCAAACAGGTGGTTGAAGATTTCGATCTTGATCGGGTCCGCCACTCCCGTCCCCTCGCCCCCCGCCTTGGGGGGGAGAGGGGACGGGTGAGGGGGGCTTTCGATGGAAGGTTGAGGGGCGAGAGCCGAGGGTTGAGGGGCAGAAGAAGAGGCTTGTTCCTGTTGGAGAGCGTTGCCACCACTCGGCCCCCTCACTCTAGCCCTCTCCCCCGAAGACGGGGGCGAGGGGACGACGGCGGCTGCGCCGCGCGCGATCACGATTTCGCCACGTCCGCGAATGGACGCCTCGAAGCCGGGATCGACGATGACGGTTGAGGTCGGTTCGCAGACGATGGCCGGACCGAAAAAAGTGTCGCCGGGATGAAGCTGCTCGCGCAGGAAGACGGCCGTGCGGTGAGGTTGCCCGTCGAACCAGGTCTCGGTCCACGAATGAGGCGGCGGCTCGCGAGGCGTCTCGGATTCGGAAGGCTCGACGGGATCGGGCTGTCTGCCGATGACTTCGATCCGCGCGGCGACGACCTCCAGCGGACGGTCGGGCCGCGTGTAGCCGTAGAGCTGCTGATGTCGTTCGGTGTACGCGCGGGCAAAGTCTCCGTCGTTCGGTTCAACCACGTTGAGCGACGCTTCGATGCCGCGATATCTCAGGTCGAGAGACCGGATCGGCGCGTCGATGCGATCGACGGGAATCCCCTCGGCGAGGACGGCATCTCGCGCGGAGTCGGCCATCTCGACGAAGTGTGATTCCAACTCGGCGAGCAGTTCGCGAGAGAACGGCTTCAAGACTCCTTGCTCGCGCAGTTGGCGAACATCGGCCAGACCGATCCCGTACGCGCTCAACACGCCGGAGTAGGGATGAGACAACACGGTCGTCATGCCGAGTGACTTCGCGAGGGCACACGCATGTTGAGCGCCCGCGCCGCCGAACGTGACCAGCGCGTACTCGGCCGGATCGTAGCCTTTGGAGACCGAAATCTTGCGGATCGCGCGAGCCATCGTCGTGTTAGCGATGTCGATGAACCCCTGAGCCAGTTCGTGGGGCGAGTAGCTTCGTCCGAGTGGCGAGTTCGCGACCCGCTCGCACAGTTCGGCGAGCCGTCTCTCCACCGCAGCGCGATCCAGCGGGAACGGGAACCGTTCGGGGATGATCTTGCCTAGAAAAAAGTTCACGTCGGTGATCGTGAGCGGGCCGCCTCGCCCATAGCACGCGGGGCCGGGGTTGGCTCCGGCGCTTTGCGGGCCGACGAACAGCTTCACGCCATCGAACCCGCAGACGCTGCCCCCTCCCGCCGCGACCGTCTCGATGGCCAGCATTGGTGCGACAACGCGCACGCCCGCCTTGGTCGTTTCAAACTCGCGCTCGTAGCGCCCGTCAAAGCGAGACACGTCGGTGCTCGTCCCGCCCATGTCGAAGCCGATCGACTTCGCGAAGCCCGCGCGCTGGGCCACCCGCGAAAAGCCGATCACGCCGCCAGCCGGTCCCGACAACACGCTGTCCTTACCGGTGAACCGATCCGCATCAATGAGGCCACCAGCGGAGGTCATCAGCTTGAGGGAGGGGCGAGGGTCGAGGATCGAGGGTTGAGGGCCAGAGGCATTGTTTTTTCCTGTCCCCTCGCCCCGGCTCTGCGGGGAGAGGGTTAGGGTGAGGGGCACTGCTTCGCTTTCTGCCTTTGGCTTTGTCCCCTCGCCCCCCACTTTGGGGGGGAGAGGGTTAGGGTGAGGGGGGCTTTCGAGGGGAGGTTGAGGGTGGATGGTCGAGAGTTGAGAGGCAGAACAAGAGGCGTGTTCAAGTGGGAGAGCGTCATCACCACTCCACCCCATCACCCTAGCCCTCTCCCCCGAAGACGGGGGCGAGGGGACCACGGTCGCTGCGCGACGCGCGGTTCCGTTGAGAGACTCTCGCAGCTTAGAAACGTAGTCGCGCAGGATTGGGTTGACGTAGGCATCCATCACCGTCGTGTCGCCGCGAGAGACGATCTTGATCAGCGGCGACAGGCGGCTCGACGTGCTGATCTCGGCGAAGCCAACTTCGCGTGCGATTCGCTCGGCGACTTGTTCGTGGATTGGGTTCGCAAACGCATGCAGCAGGCAAATCGCGAGCGACTCGCACCCGGCGGCCTTCAGTTCGAGCAGCCGTTCGCGCACGGTGGCTTCAACCGGCGCGATCAGGATGTTACCGGTCGCATCGAGTCGCTCGTCGATCTCGGCGACAGCGGCAAACAGCGGTTCGGGCTTTTGGATCGCGAGATCAAACAAACGCGGCCGGTCTTGGTTCGCGATCAGCAACACATCGCGAAAGCCCTTCGTCGTGACGAACCCCGTGCGTGCCCCCTTCCGCGTCAAGAGTGCGTTCGTCCCGCGAGTCGTCCCCAGTCGCACGACGACTGGCGGGATCGCCGCATCCAGACGCAATCCGAGCGCGGTGCGAATGGCGAGGATCGGAGCCTCTTCACCCGACGCGAGTTCGTAACGAGCGGGCTGAGTGGTGTGCGTTCCTTCGAGCGTGAACGTTCCCGTGGAAGCATCGAACGCGGCGACACGGCGCGACCGCGAGGCCGCCCCCGAATCGTCGAGCAATGTCAGGGTGTAGCCGATCCAGAAGTGGGAGGCATCGCCGATACGGGCCTCGTCTCGCAGTTGGTCTTCAGCGATGAACGACGTGACGCGCCCCTTCATGATCCCGGACGACAGCACCTTGTACGTCGAAAGCCGTCCGTCGGGAGACTTCATCAGGCAGTCGGTGAAGGTACCGCCCACGTCAATCCAAAACTCGGTCAGGTCTGCCATCGGGGTTCTCGTTCGTCGCCTTTGATTTGGTGCCGCTCCACTCTTGCGAGCGAACGGTCAAAGCGTAGCGACACTCACTTGGCCGCAACATTCTGTGGATCGAAGCTGATCCGAGTTTACACTTCGGGCGGGTGTGGGTCAGACAACTCTTTCCGATCGCCTTATACCTCGCCCGGTTGAAACTGACACGAACCCGCAGCGTAAGCGAGGGCGCAACGCATGTCGTCGCTTACGCTGCGGGTTCGTATGAAATGTGCCATCCTCACCCGTGCGAGGTATGTCAAAAAAAGGGGGGCTTCACAGACGGAATGCCTTGGTATAATCCGGCCAACGTTTCGGGGAGGCCCCGATCACATCTCACGCCTCCCCAAGTCGTACTTCAGTTCTCACTTCTTGAGGAGGCGGCCATGTTTCAGTCTCGTCTATCGGTGGCGCGTTGGTTGTGGACTCACAATCCTTTCTACTTCATCAGTGCCCTGTTGATGCTGTATGCGGTGCGGAATGGATACGGCGAACAGAACATCGGCGCGATCAACTGTTGGATGATGATGGGCGTGTTGGCCGGGTACACGCTGGTGCTGGCGGGGATCGGAGTCCTCATCGTGCGGTTCGGCAAGGTCTGGGACGACGCCCGGTCGATCCTCCTCTTGCTGCTCTTGCTGTTTCTCGCCGTGTCCGTCAGTGCCGACGACCTGTTCGTGAAGATGGAGTCGTCCGCAGGCGGAGCGGCTCTCTTGGGCTGCGGCTTCCTGTTCTCGGTGGCCGTGATGCTGTTCACGTTGCGCGGCGCGGGAATTCGGTTGGGCGCGGCGTATCTCGTTCCGTTCATCCTGTTCTTGGGACTGTTCTACGTGATGCCGTGGTGGTGTTCACCGGAACTCAATCCTCGTCCCGAACCGAAGAACGTCGATTGGACCGTGTTTCTCTTCCCGCAGATCGCCGCCCTGCTCTGCCTGACGCTGCTGCCCGCCGTGAGAATGGGGCGCGCGTATGCCGCCAACAGTGGGACACCGTGGCCGTGGCCGCTCTTCCCGTGGACGGCGTTTGGCATGATCGCCGTAGCGGTGGCGTTGAGGTCGTATGCCCTCGTCATGACATTCAGTCCAACGGGAGTGATCTGGGTCTCGCCCGACAGCCGGTTTGGAATTGTGCTCGACACGATTTGGAGGCCCTACTTCCTCGTGCCGTTTGCGTTGGCGACCTTGGTGCTGATTCTTGAGTCTGGCCTGACGAGCGGCAATCAACGGCTCATTCGCCGCACGCTGTTGGCCGTACCGGGCGTCATGCTGTTGGCGTGGCCGTGGTCTCAGACCAGCGTGATGATCGGTTTCTTGAACCGGCTGACCGCGACAGTGGCCTCACCAGTCTGGCTGGCTGCGTGTTTGATCGCGGTGTTCTACGGCTGGGCGACGCTGCGTCGTGCTAAAGGAGCCGGCTTGGGATTGATCGGTTCGGCGATCCTGTTTTCGGTACTCACTCCGCGGACGATCAGCATTTCGACGCTGGCCACCGTGAACCCGTGGCCGCTGCTGGCGGTTGGACTCGTCGTGGCTGTGATCGGCCTGCGGCGGAACTCGTCGGCGATCACCCTTGCCGCCGCATCGTTGATGACAACGGCGTTGTGGTTCCTGCTGCCACAAACGCCGCTGGCCAACTTCAGGATGACGGTCTGTTACCACACGCTGTTTGTGACCGTGTTGACCCTGGGCCTCGTCCATCGTGATGCCCTTTCGCTCCTGCTGAGGCAAGCAGGAGCGACGCTGATTCCGATCACCGCGTTCCTCACACTGATGGCCCCCGCCGCAACTGAGGTTCCACTTCAATGGAGACTGCTTTACGTCGCCATTCTCACCGCGATCGGCTTCGTCTGCGCTCAAGCCAGTCACAGTCGCGCATACTGGATCGGCTCCTGCGGATCGGGCTTTTTGTTGGGATACGGCCTCACGCTGGGAGGCTATCGCCAAGCCTCGGCCACGTTTGGGCGACAGGCTATCGCCGCGTTCTCTTGGAGTTGTGGAACGCTGCTGGTCGGAGTGCTCATCAGCGCGTACAAAGCCAACTGGCTGCCACCACATCTTTTGCCGAAGTGGTTAGTTGAGAGAGGCAGCGGCTTTGATGCGGCCTTCGCAGAGGGAACGTCACTCGACACGTCATTGGACCGCGGTACGGGACTCATCAATGTCGAATCGGTTGGCGAAACAGACGAGCCACCGCTGACTGGCTGATCTCACTTGCCAGTGATATCTCGTGCGGCGGAGACTGCTTCGATTAACCGCGTGGGCAACGCCCCGCGCGTCGAGCGACGTTGGAGTTTTTTTCGTCGCGACGCGCGGGGCGTTGCCCGCGCGGTTAAACGAAGTAAATGTCTCACTTTCCCCCGCGAGAGATACAAAAGCAGCCCGGCTTCACAGAAGACGCCGGGCTGTTTGCGTGTCGTTGGCCGCTGCATTCAAGCCGTCAGCCCGCCGCTTCGTCCAGCACTTCATCGGCCACATAGATCGGCAAGTGGGGCGAGTAGTGAACAGCCAGCGCGACGGCGTCGCTCGGGCGGCTATCAACGTCAATTAGCTCTCCATCCTTCTTGATACGGATCGCCGCGTAGTAGGTGTGGTCTTCCAAACTGTTGATGACCACGTCCTGAATCTCGCCGCCGAGAGCTTCGATACTCGCCTTGAGCAGGTCGTGCGTGAGTGGCCGTTGCGGCAGCTCCCCCTTCACGCGGCGGTCGATACTCGTCGCCTCGAACAACCCGATGAGGATTGGGAACGAACGATCCCCCTCGACCTCGCGCAGGAAGATCACCTGCTGGTCGTTGATCTCACTGATGATGATCCGGGACAGTTCCATTTGGACAAGCACTGCAAGCTCCCTCGACGTTCGTTGATCGCGACGGCGAAAGTATAGCCCTGCGGGAATTGAAGCCTCAAGCGGCTCGCCGAAACAGAACACCCGCCATCGAGCGATCATTTCACCGCACCAAAAGCCGCGAAGCAATTGTGCTTGTGCAGGACATCCACCTTGCGGAATCCAACATCGCGCAGCAGATCGAGCTGAAACACGAGCGGCTTCGGCGTGTCCTCACGCTCGACGTAGGCAAACACCTGATCGCGATAGGCTGCGTTTTTGAGCTGTGTCAGGTATTCGCCGTACTTTCGCCACTGGGCTTGCTGGACTGCCGGATGGCTGTGTTCGATCAGGTCAAAGATCCAAATCGAGCCTCCCGGCCGCAGCGATTCGTAGAGCTTCAGAAAGACCGTTCGCCATTCGGCATCGGTACGAAGGTGATGCAGGACGGCGGCCGCCAAGATGATGTCGCAGGATTCCGGTGCAAGAGGAATCTCACGCACATCGCCTTGAATCGGCGTGACCGTTCCCGAAGTTGCCGCACCGACTCGTTCGACGGCTCGATCCAGCATGCTCCGGCTGAGATCGACCAGCGTCACGCTCAGACCGGGAAGGTGCTGCAACAACTTGAGTGAGTAGTTTCCGGCACCGCAGCCGAGATCCAGCAGATGCGTGGCGCGGGGTGTCACGCCGGCGGCCGTCTCCGCCACGAGGCTCATTGCGAGCGGAGCATCGACAGTGGCGGATTGCCCCGTCTCCAAGTTTGAGAACCGCTCCACATCGGCATCAAACCGCAAGCGAATCTCCTCGACTGTCGACTTCATGACGAACCGCTCCCGATGAGTGACATTTGAGTGAGTTGAACATCAGTCCGCCGACAATTGCTTCACAATCTCTTCAATGCTGGCCAGTTGCTTCTGCTGGTTGACAAGCGTTTGACGAACTTCCGCCACGACTTCGGGCGGAGCTCGATCGACGAAACTCGATGTGCCGAGCTTCTTCTCCGTCCCCGCAATGAAGCCGCGCAGCTTGTCGGCTTCTTTCTTCTGGCGGGCCAGTTCGGCTTGCAGATCGACGAGACCTTCCAGCGGCAGGTAGCCGTCGCTGTCTCCGAGGGAGAAGCTGACGGATGCCTTGGTGGGCCGCACGATGTCGGGACCGGCGGCGGTCAGCGTCGCTTTGGCGAGGTTCTCAAATTGCGACTTTACTTGCTGAAGATCGGCCGCGACTTCGGATGAGCATCTCACGGAGATCGTCACCGGCAGCGCAGGGCTGATGTTGTAGGTGCCGCGCACATTGCGGACGGCCACGATCAAGTCCTGCAAGCGTTGGAAACGGGCTTCGAGAGTTGAGTCTCGCCACACATCAAGGCCGCTCAAGGTCGCCGTCTCGCTCCGCGAGACGAAGCGCGATGGCTGGTCGGCGTTCGCGGGCGTTTCGACTTGAGATGAGCGGCCTGACGTTCTCGCTTCCTGTCGCGGAGCGACAGGGCTACCTTGGCCGGGCCACGGAGCGATGACGATTGCCTCGGCGGCCTTGGTGGGAACAGGGAGCCCGCGCGAGGGGGCGATCTCGTTCAATCGTTGCCACAACTCTTCCGTGATGAACGGCGTGAAGGGATGGAGTAGCCGCAGCGTCGTGTCGAGCACCGACACCAAGACTCGTTGAGCCGTCGGCTTGAGAGCCTCGTCCCGCAGACGCGGCTTGATCATTTCGAGATACCAGTCGCAGAATTCGTTCCACACGAAATCACGCAGGCTGCGCGTGGCCGCGTCGAACTTGTAGGCGTTCAGCAGCGAAGTCACTTCATCCGTGACGGTCGCCAGCCGCGAGAGAATCCAGCGGTCTTCGATGGCCAGTCCGGTGTAGGCGTGCGGGCTCCCTCCTGTCCCCTCGCCCCGGCTTTGCGGGGAGAGGGTTAGGGTGAGGGGTTCTTCTCCTCTTGTTGTTTCCGTCTTCTCTTCTCCGGTCCCCTCGCCCCTCGCCTTGGAGGGGAGAGGGTTAGGGTGAGGGGTTCTTTCTTCTGCTGTTTGAAGTGGGGAGGCGTCATCACCGTTCGGCCCCCTCACCCTAGCCCTCTCCCCCGAAGACGGAGGAGAGGGGACAAGGCCAAGATCGATCGTACCGGGCGTGTAACCCTCCAAGTTCAGCATCGCGAACCGCGCGGCGTTCCAGAGCTTGTTGCAGAAGTTGCGGCCGTACTCGAAGCGTTCGATCGTGATCCGCGCGACCGGCTCGCCCTCGTCGGGAGTGTAGTTGGGCGTGGCGTACTGCGATTCCTTTTTGCACTTCGCGCACTTGATCTTCGGCTTGCCCGGCTTGAAGTTCAGGTGATGCGGTTCCTGCGGGATCACGGCCTGGCAATGAGGGCACTCGTACCCGACCGGCAACCGCACGTCCTGCGTCTCGCCCGCGAACGAGGCGATCGTGAATCGCATCCCGTCGCAGCCGTACTTCTCGATCAACTCGATCGGATCGACGCCGTTCCCCTTCGACTTCGACATCGTCTGGCCAAAGCCGTCCTGAATCTTCGGATGGATGCAGACATGCTTGAACGGCACGTCCCCCATGTTGTAGAGACCGGTCAACACCATCCGCGCCACCCACAGCGTGATGATGTCCCGCGACGTGACGAGCACGCTGCCGGGATAGAAGTAGGGAAGGACTTCGTTGGAGGCTGAGGGCTGAGGGCTGAGGGCTAAGTGACCAGAATTCTTTTCCGTCCCTTGCCCCTCAGCCCTCGCCCCTTGGCCCACCAGCGGCGGATTGTGCTCGGTGTCCGGCCAGCCCAACGTCGCGTGAGGCCACAACGCGGAACTGAACCATGTGTCGAGAACGTCTGGGTCACGTTCAAAGCCAGTTTGTTCAAACGCTGCCTCAAGCTTCTTATCGCCGTCTGCAAGGCAAACAAGCACGGTGACCTTTCCTCGTTCAGGAAAGGTGGCCTGCAAAGCAACTTTGTGCCAAATCTTCTGTTGTTCGCTCGGCAGGTTTGAACGGACATATTCCTCAATTACGTGCGTGCCCGGCTGCGTATCGAACCCAGTTAATTCGCCGGTCACAAGAGACGATTCAAACACCTTCGACCACACCGGAATCCGGTGTCCCCACCAGAGTTGTCGGCTGATGCACCAGTCGCGTTTTTCGCCGAGCCAACTGAGGTACGACTGTTTGTAGCGTTCGGG
>JAYVDI010000083.1:0-2860 GCA_043749505.1 Schlesneria sp.
TAGCATGGACGCCTCGTCCGTGCTACGACAGTCGTTGATGCGCCGATCCTTGGCCGGCACGCTCAATGGCTTGGCGAAACGCCGCGTTTTCCGTCATCAAATCAGCGGCCTTGTGCAACGCTTCACTCACGGTGCTGGGTTGCAGTCCGCCGAACCGTATTCCGAGTTGACCGAGCGATTCGTGCAGATGCCCGCGACACAACCAGAGCGCGGCCAGACGCGCGTGGTTCCGGTGCCGACCTTTCACCAGCAGCATTTCGAGGGAGACACCGAACTCGGCCGCGACCGCCGCCATCAGTGCGCCGGGGTCAGGCACTTCGGAATTCGGAATTGGCGGGATGACGTGGCGATTATCTCCAGGGCGTTCCTCCGCCAATTCCGAATTCCGAAGTGCCTGACCCCTGGTTTGGTAACGCTCAACAAATGTCGGCGATCCCAGCAGCCAGCCATCGACGGCCTCGTCGAGTGGATTGGCCAGCGGAGTGTGCAGACTCGCTTCCACAAATCGTCGGTATGCAACGCGGGCTGCGGATTCGCGAGTCGAGATTTCGCTGAGGATCGACCGCCAGTCCAACCACGTCGGCGCGCCGTGCGGATCGAGATAGTAGCGGTAGCTGGACCACGCAAAGTCGCCCGGTGCTCGAGTGAGACCCGCCTCGACGGGATTCCGGTGGACGTAGCGGCTGAGCACTCGCGCGTGCGATTCAAACTCGACGAGGACCGCTCCGAACCGGCCTTGGAACAGCGGGCCGACGCGCTGATGACTCTTGTTGAAGAGGGTGACGTAGCCCGACTCGAAGGCGTGCATGCCCGTGGACAGGTTGGGTTGCGGAGTCCGCAGGAAGATGTGGAAGTGATTGTCGAGCAGGGCGTACGCAAACACGCGCCAGCCGCACTGGGTGGCGTGGCGGTGGAGTAACCGGAGCCACTCGCTGCGATCCGCGTCATCGACGACAATGCGGCGGCGTTCGAGACCGCGCTGCGTGACGTGATAGACGCCGTCGGCAATGTTCAGACGCGGTTGTCGGGGCATGGCGTCTCCCATTCAGGGGTCAGGCACTTCGGAAATTCGGAATTGGCCGGAGAATAGCTGTCTCTGATCACAAACCTCAACCCGGCCATTTCCGAATTTCCGAAGTGCCTGACCCCGGTTTTGTCCTTGAGCTTGGCCAATTCGTCGGCCAGCATGAAGTACGTAGCGACAAAACTCTCAGCCGCCATCTCGGCGGCTGGTTGTCCGCTAATCTCCAAGATTCGATCAACCCGCAGCTTGCCGTCGCGACGGGGCATTCCCAACGCTTCAGCCGTGAGACGTTGCGCCGAGTCCGCAATCGACTTGGCGTACTCGATCGCTTGAATCGTGTGCCGATAAACTTCGTCGAAGTCTTTCGCGGAGTTTGAGAACTCGCGTGCCGACGCGACACCCACCTGCTCGTTCATGCTTCTACCCTTGAGAACCTTCCGAGTAGTTCAGATCAAATGCGGTGTCGTGACGCCAGTTTGTCTTACGCACGCTACGGTGCTCCAAGAGTTTTTTCAGAGTCCGACCCAAGTAGCTCAATCAAAAATCGCCGTCCTTCGTGCTCCAAGTCACCATCAAGTGAGAAAGTCATGCTCCGGACACGAATTTTCCCAATGGGAACATCGACGGGATGGTCGAGGCGTTTCGGGTAGACGAGGACGGCCTCACGACAATCTTTGAGGGTCGCATAGGTCACGGCCTGAGCGATGTCAGCCGGCGACGGCCTGTCCGGAATTTTGTATTTGGTGTCAACGACGCACAGCGGCCGCATGGTCGCGGTGTCGCAGATCACAATGTCGATTCGGAATTCCAGATCGCCAGCGTCGCCGACCTGTACTCGCTGTTGTGGCTGACATGTGTACTTCGCGTCGATGTTTGCACTGAGCCATTCAGCAACAAACAACTCGAAGAGATGGCTCATGTTCACAATAAACGGCAACATCTGGTGTTGCCCGATCTCGTGAGACGGACCAACGTTTTCGAGAATCAATCGGCACAAGGCATGGATTGGGCGATAGTCCTCGTTGAGCCGGTGATACTTCCGCATCACGCAGTCGTGTGACGCTGTCGGTATCAGGCTCACAACCGAAATCATGGCGCGGAGTACCTTGCGAACGCTTTGCAGCACAGGCTCGCCACAGAGCCCCGTTCGCATGGCACGCCACAAAGTCCACGCCAGAATCTGGTTCTCCTTGAGGTCTGCCGTGTGTTCGTCGAAATCGCAATCGACCTCAACCATCCAGGGCCGTCGGAGTTGGCTTTCCAGATCAACCCGACCGCGAACAACGGGTGAGCGGTCAGAGATGCTCACGTACTCGCGATGCAGTCCCTTACGAATCCGATCCGAAGCGCGGCTGGCGACGATGCTGACGAGACGCTCAAAGAAGCCCTCCAACGACTCGCAGTCGATCAACCCTTGCAAGAATTGAATGCTGCGCAGCCGATAGGCGTAGTCGAGCATCCCAAACAGATTTCGCAACGCGACCCGAGGCTGAATACGAAGCCCGAAGTCTGGCGTGATCGGAAGATGGCCGACCCAACCTTGAGAGGACAATCTCCACTGCCCTTTGGTGATTGGCGAGGGAAATTCGACAAGCACCTTTTTCACCTTGTCGTGGTACTGCTTGTAGAGGGCTTCGCCCTCGGCGTAGGAGATTTCCTCCGCCGAAAACGTGGCTGACCTGTACTCGGTCAGTGAAAGGGTCCGAGGCATCATCATGACACAAGGCCGCTTCTAACTCGGTCCCAACGCAGGTCGTCAAGCTTTCCTTCCTGATCGAAGAAGACTTCTTCGAGATACGGTTCAATTTCCATCCGCCAGATGTCTTCGAGTTGGTC